>JALRCL010000543.1 GCA_023268575.1 Patulibacter sp. | reverse complement strand
GATCCCGTGGCGGGCCACGGCGTCCTGGTCGTCGACCTCGAGCTCGCGCGGCACGCCCTGCTCGTCGCAGAACACGCGGATGCGCAGGTCCTGCGCTTGGCGCAGCTCGGCGGCCTGGGTGACCCAGCGCAGCGTCACGGGGCGGTCGTCGGTCATCGAGTCCTCTGGCGGGAGTTCACCGGTGGGCAGCCGGCGGGGCGCGCTCGGGCGCGCCGTCAGCCGGCGTCGCCCCCGTAGCGCCGCAGGTCCCCGACGAGGTCCTCGTAGGTCCGGTAGGGGCCCTGCTTCACCTGCACGATACGCCCGTCGGGATCGAGGAAGATCGTCGACGGGGTGCTCACCGTCCCGGCACCGAGCGCGACGGCGAGCCGGCCCGCGGGATCCTGCAGGTGCGGGTAGGCGGTCGGCTGGCGGCGGAGGAACGCGCGAGCCCTCCCGGGCTGGTCGCGGACGTCGACGCCGAGGAAGGCGATCCGCGCGCTGTGCTCGGCCACCGCACGCCGCAGCAGCGGGAACTCCGCGCGGCAGGGGCCGCACCAGGCGCCCCACAGGTTCAGCACGACGGGATGCCCGCGCAGCCGGCGCAGGACCCGGCGGGCGTGCCGCTCGCCGGCCGGCAGCAGCGCCGGACCGTCGGCGTAGAGCGCCCGCAGCGCGGGCGGCGCGAGCGCCAGCCGACGTGCGATCTCGGCGCGGTCGGGGACGGCGGTGGGCTTCGGACCGCCACCGTCGCTCTGCAGCAGGCCGATGCCGAGGACGACCGCGACGGCGAGCACCGCGAGGGCGGCGAGCGGACGGCTCCAGCGCACCCGGGGAGTGTCGCCGATCGCGCCGGGGAGCCGTCGCACGCGGGCTCGACGGGGGCCGGGCGCCTGCTGCCGGGACGTCCGGTACTCTCTGGCGTGCCTGTACGGGCGGGGTCCAGTCGATTCCCCGGACGCCGCCCGCTGGTGCCCCTCCCGTCGTCGATCGCGCTCACCTGCGTGGATCGGCGGGCATCGGGTCCTCTCGCATTCCCATCGAGCCGCGCATGGCGAACCATCCGTCGGTGGCCACGGAGGCCACGCCCGTTCCGTCCCGCGACGTCCCGTCGCACGAGGACGTGCTGCGCGTCGCGGCGTTCACGCACGAGCCGTTCGTCTGCGACGACGAGGTCGCCGCCGAGGTCCTCGCGCCGGGCACGATGCGGCGCGTCGCGTTCGACCTGGCGCTGGCGGAGCTCGAGGCCGGCGCCGCCGAGCCGAGCCAGAAGTGGCGGCGCCGCTGGTCGATGCTCCTGGGCCTCGACCGGACCCTGCACCACGACGAGCCGGCGCTCGCCGACGGCACGACGCTCAACCCCCACCAGGTCGACGCGCTCTCGGGCACGTACGCGGCGCTTCTCGCCGACGCGCAGCGACGCGCCCGCGGCGGGGGCGACGAGGACGACGAGCTCGTCCTCTCGTTCGAGGAGCCGCCGGCGCCGGAGCCCGAGGAGGAGGAGGCCCCGAAGGCGGCCGAGGCCCCGGCGGAGGACGAGGACGACGAGGACGACCGCGACGAGGACGCGCCGGACGGCGAGGAGGAGCTCGAGGAGCTGCCCGAGCTCGACGCCGCCACCGCAGCGAAGCTCGACTCGGCCTACGACGACGAGGGCGAGGAGGACGTCGACGAGGACATCGACCAGCTCGCCCTCGACGACCCGAACGCCCACAAGCGGTTCTGGTTCGAGCACGCGACGGGCGCCGGCAAGACCGTCGCCGCGATGGGCTTCGTGGAGAGCTGCCGCTCGGGCGGCATCCTCATCCTCACCCACCGCCGCAACCTCGTCGACCAGTTCATCGCCGAGCTGCGCGACCGCGGCTACGGCGACCGGCTCTCCAAGCCGCTGCTCGGCGACGCCGACGACGCGCACGGCCCGGTCACGATCGAGACGTACCAGTGGTTCGTCCGCAACGCCGGCCAGATCTCGGGCGCCTACACCGTCGTCATCTGCGACGAGGCCCACACCGCGCTCGGCGACAAGACCTCCGCCGCGATCCGCGCGTGGACCGGTCCGATCTTCATCGGCATGACGGCGACGGGCGCGCTCATCGCCCGCCACGTCACCGACCTCTTCCCGACGCAGACCTCGCGCTTCGACCTCGCGCAGGCGGCCCGTCGCGGCGTCATCGCGCCGCTGCGCGCCCTGCGGATCCCGCCCGGGCCAGGCGTGCGCACGATCGCCAAGGTGCCGCTGCGCAAGGGCGAGGTCGACATGGAGTTCGACCAGGACGAGCTGGCGAAGCTGCTCGACCAGGTCCCGTTCAACCTCGCGATCGCCGACCTCTACCGGACGCGGTTCCGCAACGCCCCGGGCGTCGTCTACGCCGCCGGGGTCCAGCACGCCTACAACGTGGCGGAGAGCTTCCGGGCCGCCGGCATGAAGGCCGAGGCCGTCTCCGGCGAGACGAACAAGCGCGAGCTCGCGAAGATCCTCGCCCAGTACGAGGCGGGCGAGATCGACGTCCTCGTCAACGCGCAGCTCCTCGCCGAGGGCTGGAACTCGCCGCGTGCGACGGTCTGCATGCACCTGGCGCCGACGGCGTCCAAGCGCATCTACCAGCAGCGCGTGGGCCGCGTGACCCGGCGCCAGCCGGGCAAGGAGGCGGGCGTCGTCGTCGACTTCGTCCACCCCGCGACGACGCACGACGACCCCGTCGTGACGCTCCACTCGCTGCTGGACCGCGACGTCTACCGCGGCGGCGCGATCGTCGTCGGCCCCGTGCGCCGTGGCCGCGGCCGCCGGGTGAAGGTCGAGCGGCGCGTCCTGCCGGTCACCCCGGACATCGAGCGGCGCCGGCAGGTCTTCGAGCGCGAGCTCTGGCGGATCGCCGTCGAGCAGCTCGACTGGGGCGAGCAGCGCGTCTGGGCCGCCCTGGCCGGCGCGAAGGCCTCGCCGACGAACTGGCGCCGCGCCCGCGCGATGCTGAACTTCGACCGCTCCGGCGAGCTGCGGCGGCAGTTCCTCGTCACCGCGTTGGAGCGCAACCGCAACCCGCAGCTGCGACTGCGGGCGGTGCAGGAGATCGCGACGCTGAAGGAGGCCGAGCCCTTCGACACCGCGATCGACCAGGTCGGCCAGTGGCCGCGGGACGAGCGGCGCGAGGCCTCGCGGATCCTCCTGCAGGCGATGGCCGACCGCCGGATCGGCCGCCGCGACCAGGCGACCGCCTGGATCTGGCGCCTCGCCGAGTGGACGCGCGACCTCCACGAGGAGTACGCCGCCCAGCGTTGGCCGGCGACGAAGCACCTGCTCGGCCTGCTCGTGAACTCCTCGGGCGCGGCGCACGCCCGCAACGCCCGGCGCCTCGTGCACGCCGCGCGCCAGCACGACCGCCGCCTGCAGGCGGCGCTGCTCGCTGCCGCCGTGGCCCACACCCCGGAGGCCGAGGAGGTCCTGCGCGAAGCCCGGACCCGGCTGGCGCGCAAGCCCGGCGCACTGTCCCGCGACCTCCTGAAGGACTTCCCGAAGGGCAAGAAGCGCAAGAAGCGCCCCCGCAAGAAGAAGGGCGCCGGCGAGGGGGCCGAGGCGACGACCGAGGCCGTCGCCGCGGGCGGGAACGCCCCGACGGGCGAGGCCGGCGCCGACGCGCCGGCCGGCGAGGCGACCACGAGCGCGGAGCCGGGCCAGGGCAAGCGCCGCCGACGCCGCCGACGCGGCGGGGCCGGCAACGGCGGCGCGGCGGGCTCGGCGGGCGCCGCGGCGACGACCGGCGCTCCCAGCGCGAACGCCGCGACCGCGAGCGGGGACGACGCCGACGCCCCGTCGGCTCGCGACGTGCCACCCGCTGCGGACGGCGCGACCGGCGAGACCCAGGCGGGCGCGGAGGCGAGCTCCGCGGCGGACGGCGACGCCGCGCCGAGCGCGAGCTCCGACGGCGCCCCGGCGCGCCGGACCCGGACGCGGCGCGCCGCATCGGTGACCTCGGAGGATGGAGCCGTCGCCGGCGACGCCACGACCGCGGACGCCGACGACGCCCCGCAGCGGCCGAGCCGCCTTCGCAAGGCGGCCGCCGTCGAGGCGCCCGCGGAGGCGAGCGCCGGTCCCGACGATCGGCCGCCGCGCCGCACGCGTGCCCGCACGGCCGCTGCCGCGGAGGCCACGCCGGAGGGCACGGCGCGCGACGCGACGGCCGTCGACGCGCCGACGACGGACCCCCGCACCGCCGCTCCCGGTACGGCACCGGACGAGGCACCGACGCCCAAGCGCGCGAGCCGCGCACGCAAGGCCGCGGTCGCGGCGCCCGCCGAGGCGAGCGCCGCCCCCGACGATGCGCCGCCGCGGCGAACCCGTCGGGCGGCCGCGAGCACGACCCCGATCCCCGACGAGACCGCAGGCGCCGACGAGGCCGTCGCGACCCCGAAGGCCCGGACGACGCGCGCCCGCAAGCCCGCAGCGTCCGACGCCGCCGCGGA
>JALRCL010000534.1 GCA_023268575.1 Patulibacter sp. | reverse complement strand
AGTCGGTCTCGATCTCGTTGATCGCCGCCAACACCTCCCACCGCACCCCGTACTGGATGCCCGCGGCCTGGTAGATCGGCAGCAGGAACGGCGGGATCCGGAACCGATCGATGAAGAAGTTCGGGACGCCGACCGGCGCAGGGCCGGGGATCGACTCGACGGTGCCGGGATCGAGCGGATCGGGCTCGTTGACCTCGCCGGCGGCGGCGCGCTGAGCGGCGTCGCGCTGCGACCGACGGGTGACCTTGCGGCCGTCGGCGCGCTCGGCGGCGGCCTTCGCGCGTTCCGCGTCGGCCTTCGCCGCGCGCTCGGCGGCGTCGCGCCCATCGCCGCCGCTGTCGTCGCTGATGCCCGCGATCGCGCGGCCGGCCGGCGCGGCCTGGTCGGTGGTCGTCGGCGCGGCGGCGCCGGTCGTCGCCTCAGCGGGGGCGGGCGGCACGGCGGTGCCCGCGTCGGCGACGCGGATCACCGGAGCGCCGAGGTCCGGCAGCGGGATCTGGTCGACCGGCGTGCCGGGTGGAACGTCGACCGTCACCTGGACGACGCGACCACCCGCGAGCGTGACGTCGAGCGTGCGGGCCTCCGCCCCGGCCTGGTGGACCGTGGCGCCGAACCCGGCGGCCACGGCTCCCGCAGCGGTGAGGCCGGCCAGCAGCTTGCGCGTCGACAGCGACATAGATCCTCAGAGTTCTCCTGGAGAACGGCGTCGAGAGCCCACCCTGGACGCCGGCCGCGCCACCCTACCACGGCGTCCCGGCGGTCCGAGGCGCCTTCCCGGCTCCATCCACGCGCGCGCAAGCTCGCCCGCGGGGTGCGCGGGGTGCGCGGGGTGCGTCACGGCGTAGGCTGCGCCGACCGGCGGTCCCCGCCGGCCCCGACGAGCGACGGAAGGCTGAGCATGACCGGAGAGCCGAGCAAGGACCTGCGCGGGCGCGTGAAGGGCGCCGGCGAGGAGACGATCGGGAAGCTCGCGCAGGAGGTGCTGGGCAGCCCGCTGGTGACCGGTGCGGTCCAGCGGGCGATGGACGTGCGCGAGCGCGCCACCCAGGCCCAGGAGGCCGCCTTCGGCGCGCTGAACGTGCCGTCGGCCGCCGACATCGAGCGGCTGACCCGTCGGGTGCGCAACGTCTCGCAGCGGCTCGAGGCGATCGAGGACGCCGTCGACCGGCTCGACGACCGCCTCGCCGGCCTGGGCGGGCGTGCGGACCAGGAGCGGCTCGACGCGATCGCCGCGCAGCTGGACCGGATCGAGCAGGCGCTGGGCGCGGCCCGCAAGGCGGACTGAAGCTCCGCGCGCCGGCCCTCGCTCAGTCGGCGGCCGGCGCGGCCTCGACGATCGCCGCCGCGGCTGCGGCGCCCAGCGCGCGCCACCAGGCGCTGCGCGCCGCCTCGTCCTCGTCGCCCCGCGGGAACGCGACCACGGCCGCGGCGGGCACGCCGAGGCGCGCCGCGGCGCCGAGCAGCGGTGCCGTCTGCCGGTCGAGCGCGTCGACGCCGTCCAGCGACGGCACCGGCCCGCCGTCCTGCGGCAGCAGGTCGACGCTCAGGACCGCGACCGAGCGTCCCTCGCACGCGGCGTCCAGCCGCGCCGTCAGCCCGGCCTCCGGCGTGGCCGCGGGGCCGAGGCCGAGCGCGGCGCTGGCTCCGTCGGCCCCGACCGCGCCGGAGACGACGTGGGGCACGTTCGGGCGAGCGGGATCCACGGCGATCGCGGACCCGGCGCGGACGATCCGTCGGACGCCGGCTCCGGCGAGCTCGGTGAGCACGGCCACGGCGCTCGGTCCGCCGGTCCCGGTGGACTGGATGGTGAGCGGCTCCCCGTCCGCGGCCCGTCCGGTGTAGCCCCAGAGCCCGCGCTGGTGGTTGCTCATGAGCGGCCGCTCGAGCAGCGACTGCGCGAGCTCGAGCGCCCGGCCGGGGTCCCCGAGGACGATCGCCCGCTCGGCGACGGGGTTGACGAGGTGGAGCATCGGAGGGAGGGACCGCACGGGCGGCGAGCATAAGGACCCCGACACGACGCGAGCGGTCCCGGCACGCCCGGAGCGCCTCTAGACTCCGGGCCGTGGAGCCCGACCCCCAGCGCACCCCCGAGGACGCCGCCGATCCCCGGCGGGCCCGCGTCGAGGCCGTTCGCCGGGCGGTCGACCAGGCGCTCGTGGCGACCGCGACCTCCACGCGCACGCGCGCGGAGACGCTCGCCGACGAGCTCGGTCAGGTCGTGGGGCGGATGCGCGACACGGTCGGCGACCTCTCGAACGTGGGCACGGCCGGCGCGGGCCAGCTCGCCGACGAGCTCCAGCAGGCCCTCGGCCGGCTCGGGCGCTCGCTCGACGAGGCCCGACCGGCGTCGACGGAGGACGTCCGGCGGCTCGCGGCGCGCGTCGACGAGCTGGAGGCGCGCCTCGAGCGCCTCGCGCCACGGGATCCCTCGGACCCCGCGGCCTGACGGGCCGCGCTCGCCTTGACGGGGTGTCAGCGGGCGGTGTATGACTGAGGGACCCGAACCCACCTCAGGCCAGCGCGTGGATGGTGCGCCATCCGCGAGGCGCCGCCCCCGACGGGGACGAGCGTCGACGGCCGACGGTGCGGGCCGTGACGCCCGCAGGCGGCGGGACCCCGCCGGGTCTCGCCGCCGGACGGCAGGCGTCGCCGCGCCGACCCGCGTCCCCGTCGAGCGGATCGCGGAGCTCGTCGGCGTCTCGCCGAGCACGCTGCGGCGCTGGGCCCGCGAGGGCCTCGTCCCGCTGGAGGAGGACGGCTCGTGGTCGACGCGCTCCCTCCACCGCGCGCGGATCGTCCAGCGGCTGCGGCTCCGCGGCCGCTCGCTCGCGGAGATCGCCGAGGTCACCGCCCGGAGCTCGGTCGCCCTGGACTACCTCGGCGAGGTCGTGACCGGCACCACGGACCACGTCTCGCTCGACGACGTCGCGCGCGAGACCGGCCTGCAGGTCGCGCTCGTGCGGCGGATCGCCGAGGCGTTCGGCTTCTCGGAGGACGCGATCGAGCGGATGACGCCGGCCGACGTCGAGCTCTTCCGGCACGTCGCCCGCGCGCTCGAGGCCGGGTACCCGCTCGTCGCGCTCCTGCAGCTCGCCCGCGTGTACGGGCAGGCCCTCGGCCGGGTCGCCGACGCCGAGGTGCGGATGTTCCGGCTCTACGTGCGCGACCCCGCCGTGCGCGACGGGGGCGCGCCGCTGGCGGCCGCCGCCGCGCTGGCCGATCTCGCCCGCGAGGTCCGGCCGCTGGCCGACCCGATCATCCGCCACGTCCACCGGCGCTCGCTCGACTGGTTCATCGAGCAGGACGCCGTCAGCCTCGTCGAGCAGGCGCTCGACGAGGAGACGCTGCTCGGGCTCGGGCGGCTGCGGGTCGCGGTCGCCTTCGCGGATCTCGCCGGCTACACCCGCTTGACCGACGAGCAGGGCGACGAGGAGGCGGTCGAGGTCGTCGAGCGGTTCGTCGACGCGGTCGAGCTGTCGCTGCCCGACGACGCCCGGATCCTCAAGACGATCGGCGACGAGGTGATGGTGATCGCCGACGACCTCGCGGCGCTCGTCGACTGGGCGGTCGGCTTCCAGGCCCTGCACCCGGACGAGCCGCGGCCGCGGATCGGCGTGCACCACGGCGAGGTCCTCTACCGCGACGGCGACTACTTCGGACGCGAGGTGAACCTCGCGGCCCGCGTCGTGGCCCGGGCCGGCGGCGGAGAGGTCGTCGTCACGGAGCCCGTCGTGGCCGCGGCCGGCGCGCACCTGCGCTTCGAGCCGATCGGCGCGGTCCGGCTCAAGGGGTTCCGCGAGCCCACGGCGCTCTACCTCGCCGACGTCGCCGGCGGACGATGAGCACCGTCCCGGGCGCGGCCGGAGACCTCGCGGGTCGGGTCGCGGCCACCGGGCTGCTCGCGGCGGGTGCGCCGGTCGTCGTCGGCTGCTCGGGCGGACGCGACTCCGTCTGCCTGCTGGACGTCGCGGTCCGCGTCGCCGGGCCGGACGCCGTCCTCGCGGTCCACGTCCACCACGGCCTGCGGGGCGCCGACGCGGACCGCGACGCCCACCACGTGGCCGGCGTCGCGCGCCGTCTCGGGGTCGCCTGCCGGCAGCTGCGCCTCGGACCACGACCGCCGACGGGGTCGACGGGCGCGTGGGCGCGCGCGGGTCGCGCGGACGCGCTCGCGCGCGCGGCGACCAGCTGGGGCGGCGTCGGCGGGCCGGCGCGGATCGCGCTGGCGCACACGGTCGACGACCAGGCCGAGACGGTCGTCCTCCGCGCGCTGTCCTCGCCCGGCCTCCGGGCGCTCGGCGGGATGGCGGCCCAGGACGTCGGACGCGGGATCGTCCGGCCGCTGCTCGCCGCCGGCGCCGCGCGGCGGGCAACGGCGGCCTGGTGCACGTCGCGGGGGCTCGGGTGGCGCGAGGACCCCACCAACCCGGTCGGCCCGCGCGGGCGGGTTCGCGCGCTCCTGCGGGCCGCTGCCGCGATCGACGATCGCGCGGTCGGCACGCTCGTGCGCACGGCCGAGCGCGCGCGCGAGGACGAGGCCGCGCTGACGGCCGTCGGGGCGGCGCTCGTGCGCGCCGGCGAGCCGCCGACGCTCGACCCCGAGGCGCTCCGGACGGCTCCGCCGGCGATCGCGCGCCGGGCGCTGCGCCGCCTCGCCGAGGAGGTGCTCGGCCGGCCGGCGCCACGGGTCGAGCGGCGGCTCGAGGACGTCCTGGCGCTCGCCGGGGGGCCACGCGACCGGGCCGCGCTCGACCTCGGCGACGGCGTGCGCGTCGTCGTGACGGCCGCGGACGTCCGCGTCGAGCCGACGCCGCGTCGCTGAGCGGCCCCCGGCCGACGGCGCGGTCCACCGCCCGCCGGTGGGGCGGGGGCGGCCGCCGGGCGCGGACCCGCCGGCCCCGCGCGGCGACTCATCTACACTCGGGCCGGTGCGCGACCCGAACATCGGCGAGATCCTCATCCAGTCGGACGAGCTCCGCCGGCGGGTGGAGGTCCTCGGGGCCGAGATCAGCGCCGACTACGCCGGGCCGCCCCCGCGCGAGATCCACCTCGTGTGCGTGCTGAAGGGGGCGGTGCTCTTCGTCGCCGACCTCATGCGGCAGCTGACGGTGCCTTGCCAGGTCGACTTCATGGCGGTCTCCTCCTACGGCTCCTCGACCCGCTCCAGCGGCGTCGTGCGGATTCTCAAGGACCTCGACAAGTCGATCGAGGGCAAGCACGTCCTGATCGTCGAGGACATCAT
>JALRCL010000518.1 GCA_023268575.1 Patulibacter sp. | reverse complement strand
CCCGCGGCGGGCAGGGTCGGGGTGGCGCCGCGACCGGCGATCGGCTGCTCGGGGCGGCGCAGGTCGATCCAGGTGGCTCCGGCGACGCCGGGGTCGCTGAGCACCGCGACCGCCGCAGCCCACTTCGCCCGCAGGCGCGTGCCGTCGCGGAAGAGCAGGGTCGGACCGTTCGCCAGGCGCACGATCGTGCGCCGCTCGATCCGCTGGACCTTCGCGCGCAGCGCGTCGGGGGCGGCGGCGAGGATCGCTACCGGCACCCGCTGGGCGGCGTTGATCGCGGCGCCGGACGCGCGGCCGCCCTGGATGAGCGGCAGCCGGCCCGCGGGCCACTGGGGAAGCATGCGCCCGTCGGCGGCGACGGCGATGCGGCGGCCGTCGTCGTTGACCGCGCCGACGGCGAGCCGCTGGTCGATGACGACCTGCACGCCGTGCGGGAAGCGGGCCGACACGTCGAGACGCACGATGCTCGCGTCGCCGGCGACCGCGCGGCGGATCGCCCCGTCGTCGAGCGCCAGGGTGCTCTGTCCGGTCGCCGCGCGCTTGATCGCCTCGCGCAGCTGCGGGGCGTTGGGCCCCTCGAGGCCCACGACGGACACCTGCTGGACGGCGCTGAGGCCGGTGAGCCGCAGGAGGAGGTAGAGCGACGCGACGACGCCCGCGAGCACGAGGCCGGCGAGCACGAGCGTGCGGCGGTTCAGCGGCGGGCGGCGCCAGGCCGTCCGGACCGTGACCCGTCCGGCCGTCCGCCCCTGTCCGCCGCCGAGGACGCGCCGACCACCGGAGCGACCGGGCAGCGCGGCGCCGGCCTCCTGCAGTCGGGCGGTGATGGCGTGCAGCGGCATCGGCCCGTCGTTCGCCGCCGGTCGGCCGGTCCCTCCCCCTGATCGGCGATCGGGCGGCGTCCTGCGACGCGCCGGCGCCGCCGGCCCGCGTCGCGCACGGGCGCCTCAGGCGGGCGCGGGCGCGCCGACGAGCCCGCGCGCGACCGCGTCGACGTTGCCCGCGCCCATGCAGAGGCACAGGTCCCCGGCGCGCAGCACGCCCGGGAGGCGCTCCACGGCGTCGGCGATCGTCGGCAGCCACAGGACCGTCCGGCCGTGACCGTGATCGGCGGCGGCGCGGGCGACCGTCAGCCCGTCGGTCCCCGGGAAGTCCTCGGCCCGCTCGCGCGCCGGGTAGACGTCGAGGACGGCCACCACGTCGGCGGTCGCGAGCGCCGCGCCGAACGCGTCGCCGAGGTAGCGCGTGCGGGAGTACAGGTGCGGCTGGAAGACCGCGACCACGCGCCGCGGCGCGAGCGTGCGGGCGGCCGCGATCGTCGCGGCGACCTCCGTCGGATGGTGCGCGTAGTCGTCGACGATCGTGGCGCCGCCGGCGACGCCGATCTGCTCGAACCGCCGGCCGGTCCCGGGGAAGCTCGCCATCGCCGCCGCGGACGCGGCGGCGTCGGCCCCGGTGAGCGCGGCGGCCGTCAGCGCCCCCGCCGCGTTGCGCGCGTTGTGGAGCCCCGGCTGGCGCAGCGCCACCTCGTGGTCGCCGACGACGAACCGGCTCGCGCCGTCGCGCGCCTCGAGCGCGGCGACGTCGTAGCGATGGGCGGCGCCGCCGCCCGGGAGGGCCCCCGGTGCGCCGTCG
This sequence comes from Patulibacter sp., assembly GCA_023268575.1. Lineage (GTDB taxonomy): Bacteria > Actinomycetota > Thermoleophilia > Solirubrobacterales > Solirubrobacteraceae > Patulibacter. The sequence continues at coordinate 1,456 of JALRCL010000518.1, read as the reverse complement.
CCCCCGCCCGGCACGGACGCGGCGGGGGGCAGCAGCCGGTCGAGCGTCGGGTCCGCCCAGACGACCCGCTCTCGGGCGCCGGCGAGGAACGTCCGGAACGCGTCCTCGAGCTCGCCGAGCGAGCCGTAGGTCCCGTGGTGATCGAGCTCGACGTTCGTGACGACCGCGATCTCGGGGCGGGTCTCGAGGAAGCTGCGGTCGGACTCGTCGGCCTCCACCACGAGCCACGGCGAGCGCCCGACATGGACGTTGCGACCGGTCGAGCGCAGGATGCCGCCGACGAGGTAGCTCGGATCCTCGCCCGCGCCCTGGAGCGCGTGGACGACCATCGCCGACGTCGTCGTCTTGCCGTGGGCGCCCGCGACGGCGATCACGCGGTGCGCGGCGCAGACGTCGCCCAGCAGCGCGTGGCGCGAGACGTCCGGCAGCCCGCGACGGCGCGCCTCGACGCGCTCGGGGTTGTCGTCGGGGATCGCCGTGGAGCGCACGACCTCGACGTCGTCGCCGGCGGGCACGTTGGCCGCGTCGTGCCCGATCGTCACGGCGATCCCGGCCTCGCGGACCCCGTCGAGGTAGCGGCTCTCCGCGCGGTCGGACCCGGTGACCTCGGCCCCGAGGCCGCGGGCGAGGACCGCCAGGGCGCTCATGCCGGCGCCGGCGATCCCGAGCACGTGCAGCCGCCGGCCCTCCCACGGGCGGGCGCTGGCGGTCGGGGCGGGCGCGTCGGTCACGGACGGGCAGGCTACGCGACGTCGGGCCGGACTCGAACCCGCGGTCGCCCCGCGAGGGCGGCTCCGCCGGCCGCGTCGTCCTCTACGGTCCGCGCCGTGTTGGCCTCCATCCGCCTGCGCAGCGCCTGACCGGCGCCCGGCCACCGCCACCGGCGGTGACCGTCTCGCGCGCGACGCCGCTCGGCGACGCGCCATCGAGCGCGACCTCGGTCGCGACGTGCACGCCGGTCCGCGGGCCCCGACGCCCGCCCGTCGCCCGCACGCGGTCGGACCCTCCCGCCGCGAGCGCCCGCCGCTCCCAGCGCCAGGAGACCGCCGTGCCCCGCCCCCGCGCGGGTCGCCGCCCGAACCCCTCGGGCGTGCACCTGCTGCACGATCCCGCCGTGCTGCGCCGCCTCGTCGCCGACGCCGCGCTCACCCCGGACGACCTCGTCCTCGATCTCGGTGCCGGCCCCGGCACCATCACCGCCGCGCTCGCGCGCACCGGAGCGCGCGTCCTCGCCGTCGAGCGCGATCCGGCGTTCGTCGACGTCCTGCGCCGGCGCTTCGCCCGCCAGCCCCGCGTCCGGGTCCTCCAGCGCGACCTGCGCGACGTGCGCGTGCCGCCAGGCGCCCGGGTGGTGGCGAGCGTGCCGTTCGCCACGTCCTCGGCCGTCCTCGGCGCGTTGCTGGACCGCGGCCCGCCGGCCGCCGGCGCCGACCTCGTGCTCGAGCACGGGTTCGCG
>JALRCL010000255.1 GCA_023268575.1 Patulibacter sp. | reverse complement strand
GCGGACGCGTTGTGGGCGGCACGGGGTCAGGCCACGCTCGCCGAGCACCCGCCCGCGGAGCGCGAGCTGCTCGACGTGCTCCGGGACGCCCTGGCCGGGGGTGACGCGGTCGCCCGAGCGGACTTCGTCATCGACACCGCGACCGCGACCCTCGCGGGCCGGCTGCGGATCCGCGCGAGTGACGAGCCGCTCGCGCCGACCCCCTTCGCGGGCGCCACGGTGACGCTCACCCAGACCGACGGCTCCGGCGTCTCCCGCTCGACCCCGGTCGAGCCCGACGGCCGTTTCCGCATCTCGGTGCCCCCGGGCCGCTACCGCGTCACCGGGAACGCACCCGCCGGCGCCCTGCCCGCGATCTGGCCTGGCCTGCCGAACATCACCCCGCTCGAGGCGCCGGCGATCGAGCTGGGGCGCGACGAGGTCCGCGACGACCTCGAGCTCGCGCTCCGGGCCCGGCTGCCGTACACGGCGGTCACGGAGTTCGGACAGCACGTCGAGGGCTGGGACCCGCGCGATCCGCGCAACCCCCGCGACGGAGAGGCGCTTCTCTGCTATCCCCGGGACACGGACCCGGTGCCCGGGACCAGCGGCTCCCGGGCTGCGCTCGTCGGCGAGCCGGTGCGCAACGAGGGCGGGCAGCTCCGCGGCGGCGTCGTGCTGGGCGAGCCGATCTACCTCGTCGTGCGCAACGTCGGAGACCGGATGCTGTTGCTCGACCGCGTCCGGCTCGAGGGCGACGGCGCCAGCGGCTATCGCGTGGCGTCCACCGGCGTGACGTTCTCCCCGTGCTCGCCGCCCTTCCTCGCTCCCGGAGAGGCCCAGCTGCCGAACCTCGCCATCGTGCTGTCCCCGGTCCCGGGTACACGACAGCCCGACGTCCTCCGGATGACCGCGGTGATCGGACACGACCAGGGCGAGCTCCGCGTGCCGATCGAGGCCCGCCGGGCCGTGCGGCCCGCGACCCCCACCGGCAAGCCGTCGGCCCCGCCGTCGCCTCCCTCGCCGGCCCGGCCCACGGGCTCGCGGGCGACGGGCACGGCGCCGACCCTGGCCGCGCTCGAGCTCGGCCGTCGGACGCTGCGCGTGCACTTCCCCGCCGCCGGCACCGCCGTCGTCGCCTTCCAGCGTCGCGGCGGTCGGCGCGCACGATGGCGCACGGTCCGGACCGTGCGCCTGCGGGCGACGGGGACGAGCGATCGCACGGCGCGCGTCCCGCGACTGCGACGCGGCCGGTATCGCGTGCGGCTCACGACCGCGGTGGCCGGACAGCCGCGCCGCACCCTCGAGGTGCTGTACCGGGTGCGGCACTGATCCGTCGCGACCGGATATCCGTCCGGGGAGGCTCCGGCGCGCGGGCGCACGACCCGATGGGACGAGCGAGCCGTCGCCTCGCTCGAGTTCCCCGTGCCCCCGTCCGCCCGCCCATCCGTCGTCCTGGCGATCCTCGCCGTCGCCGCGGCCTCGGGCGACGCCGCCGCGACGGCACGCGCCGCGCAGCCGCTCCGCGTCACGGGCGTCGTGCGCGACGACGTCGGCGAGCCGGTGCCCGACGCGCGGGTGTCGCTGACCGTGCAGCCTTGGAGCGCCTCGGGCGGCGGGCCCACGTCCTCCACGGCGGCGCTGACCGACGCGCTCGGGCGCTACGCGCTGCCGGACGCGCTGGGCGAGGTCCCGGTCTCCGCCCTCTGGCGGGCGACGGCCGCGGTCGACGTCGACGGCAGCGGGTCCCTGCCACCGGTCGACGTTCGAGCGATCCTCGAGCGCGGCGCGAGCGACGGCCATGCCCAAGTGGACCTCGTCGCTCCGGCCTTCACCGCCACCCTCTCGGGGCGGCTCGTGCTCCGCCCGAGCGGCGCGGCGGTCTCGCCCGAGCCGTTCCTCCAGGGCTCCGGATGGTCGATCCGGCGGTCCACCGTCACGGTCCGCTCGCCCGAGATCGGGATCCGGCAGGCCCCGGTCGACGACGAGGGGCGGTGGTCGATCCGTGTGCCGGCCGGGCGCTACCAGCTCACGGCCGAGGCCCCCGGCGCGTTGCCGACGCAGTGGCCGGACCTTCCGGCGATCACCGAGGTCGCGCAACCGGCGATCGCCGTCGCTCGTGGCGAGGCCCGCACCGCCGACATCTCGATGCGCGCCCGACTCCCGTACGGCGCACGGGACGAGTACGGACGCTTCCACGCCGGCTACGACCCGGACGACCAGCGCGGCCGAGCCGCGGAGTGGGACGTCGCGGTGCCGTCGTGCTACCCCGCCGACGAGCACGTCAGCGCCTACGTCGGCGCGGGCTCGCGCGTCAGCGTCGCCGACGCCGAAGGGCGTCCGGTGGCCGTCACGGAGCCCCGGATCGTCCGCGCCGGGTCGGGGTTCGCCGTGCCGATCGTCAACACCGGGGACGAGCTCCTGCGGCTGGACGGCGTTCGCCTCGAGGGGCCGGGTGCCGGGGCGTACCGAGTTCCGTCGACGTGGAGCCTCATCCGCTGCGCGCCGCAGCTCTCGCTCGCCCCCGGAACCGCGGCGGGCGTGCACGGGATCTGGTTCGACCCGACCGGGATCGCTGCGCGGCCGCCCTTCCGCTTCGACGTCGTCGTCCCGCACGGCCAGGGGGAGCTGCGCGTCCCGATCGAGGCCCGCGACCTGGGCCCGGGACCGATCTCCTGGCCCGGACCGCTCGGGGGCGGGAGCACCGTCGGGGCGGTGCCGAAGGCGCCCCGACCGAGCGGCACCGCCCCGACCCTCGCGTCGCTCTCGCTCTCGGCGCGCAAGCTGCGGGTCCAGCTCCCGGGAGCCGGGACCGCGACGGTCGTCTTCCAGCGCCGGATCACCGGCCGACGGCCGCGCTGGCGGACGGTCCGGACCGTCCGGCTGCGGGCGCGGGGGGCGGGCGAGATCGCGCGCTCGATGCCGCGCCTGCGCGCGGGCCGCTATCGCGTCCAGCTGCGAACGACCGTCCCCGGCCAGCCCGCACGGGCGATCACCGTCCTCCACCGCGTGCGAGCGCGCTGACCCCCCGGAGCACCGTGCCGACCTTCCGTCCTTCCCACCGGCGCCTCGCCGCCGTGCTGTCCGTCGTCGTCGCCGCGACGGCGGGCTCGCTCGCCGCCGCGGCCGCCGCGCCCGCCGCCCCGCCGCCGGCGGTCGGCGGCATCACCCTCGCTCCCTTGGACGACCTGCACGAGAAGCGCGTCACGGTGCGGGGCGTCGTCCGCGAGGAGGACGGGCGCCCGGTGGCCGGCGCCCGGATCTGGCTCACCACCACGATCCCGCGGGACGATGGCTCCCTCCTGGGCTACGGGCCCGCCGAGCACTACGCGACGACCGATGCCTCCGGGTGGTACGAGCTCCCCGCCGTCGAGCCGCCGATCCGCACCGCCATCTTCGGCGTGCACAGCGCCCGGATCGCCATCAGCGTCGACGACCCGGACGTCGCCATCGACGGAGATCCCGAGCTCGGGACGCAGCTGCGCGACGCCGCCGCCGCCGGCCGCACGACCCTGCAGCACGACGCGGTCGTCCGGCGCGTGGAGTCCTGGATCCGGGGCCGCGTGGCCGTCGCCGGACGCGACGACCCGGGCCCGGTGCGCGTGACCGTCTACGGGCCCTCGCACGGCGTCGCCGCCGTCGACGAGCACGGCAACTACGAGATGCCGGTGCGCTCGGGCCGCTACACGGTCCTCGCCCAGAGCCTCTTCGGGCTGCCGGAGGTGTGGCCGCGCCTGCCCCCGGCGCCGCGCATCTGGGAGCAGGCGAACCTCGATGTCGGCCACCGCCAGAACCGCACCGGGGTCGACTTCGACCTCCGGCCCCGGCGGGCGTACGCGGCGATGGACGAGACGGGTCGCTGGCAGGACGGGTACGCCTCCGCCACGCCGCGTCCCGAGCTCACCGACCTCGCGGAGGCCTGCTACGAGCCCGGCGCGCGACCGGTCGGCGTGCGGCGCGCGGCGCCCCTGCTCGTCCAGGCGTCGAACCAGCGCGGGACGTTCCCGGGGCTCCAGCCGAACGAGTACTTCGTGCAGTTCCCGATCCAGTTCCTCGTCCGCAACCTCGGCGATGCGCCGATCCGGATGCGGGACGTCCGCTTCGAGGGGCCGGACGCCGCGAGCTTCTCCGTCCCCGACGACGGGTGGTGCCAGCGCACGATGATCGGCTCGGCCGACAACGGCTTCATCGACGTGCGGATCGCGCGACCCACGAGCCGCCGCGAGTTCCGCGCCACCCTCGTCGTGCCGGGAAGCGGCGGCGCCGACCTGCGGATCCCGATCGTCGCCCTGAACGGCGAGGCGCGAGACGCCGACGGCAACCTCGTGTTCGCGGACCGCCTCGGCGCGGCAGCGGCGGCCGCCCTGGTGCCCGGCGCCGGCCGCAAGCCCCGCCCCGGTACCGCGCCGACCCTGACGGGGCTGCAGCTCACGAGCCGCCGGGTCGAGGTCCACTTCCCCGCGGCCGGCCGCGCGACGGTGCGGTTCGCCCGCCGGGCGGCGACGCGTCGCGGAAGCGGCCGCCGCTCCTGGCGGACGGTGCGCACCGTCCGCCTGCGCAGCTCCGGAGCGGGCGAGCGCCGCGCACCGATGCCGCGGCTGCGCTCCGGGCGCTACCGGGTCTCGCTCACCGCCCAGATCGGTGACCAGCCGGCGCGCCGCCTCACCATCTACCACCACGTCCGTGGCCGCTGAGGCACCCCCTATGCACCGCCGCCCCACGCGCCGCGCCGCGCTGCTCCTCCTGCTCCTCGTCGGGCTGCTCCTGCCGGCGGCCACCACGAGCGCCGCGGAACCCCGGCGCGTGGTCGTCACCGGGCAGGTGACCGACGACGACGGGCGCAGCCTCGCCGGCGCCTCCGTGACGATCTCCGCCTACGGTCTCGACGCGACCGGCGAGCG
>JALRCL010000245.1 GCA_023268575.1 Patulibacter sp. | reverse complement strand
CTGGTGTCCGTGCCGTGGCAGCTGAGCCCGATTGGGTGACGAGCGTCCCACCGCCAGAGGACCAGCGTCCCGCCTCGATCCGCTTGACCAGCTCGTAACGGCCACGCAGGCCAAGCTTGGCTCTACCGTCTTCCATGCCGGTCCTCCCGGTTCCTCGGACGTCTCGCAACTCCCAGGATCCCGGGCAGGACCGGCACCTATGTCGTGTTCACGAAGACCGTGGGCAACTCAGCTAGCCGGCTAGCGCCGGATCAGCGGGTTCAGCGCGCGGACGATCGAGAAGTACTTCACCGGCGCCGCGCGGACGAGCAGCGAGACGGCGTGGGCGTCCGGGCCGATGAGGATCCGGTCCTTGCCGCGCTCCACGCCCCGGTGGATCGTCTCGGCCGCCTTCGCCGGCGAGGTGCGCGCGACCTTCGCGAAGTCGGCGCTGAGCTTCCCGTGGTCGGTGCTGCCCTGATCGTCGTGGTGGAACCGGGCGTTGTCGACGATGTGCGTCGCCACGCCGCCGGGGTGGACGGCGATCGCCCGCAGCCCGGTGCCGTGCAGCTCGTGCCGCAGCGACTCGGTGAAGCCCTTCACCGCCGCCTTCGACGCGCAGTAGGCCGACTGCGTCGGCCAGCCCATGAGGCCGAAGATGCTCGAGACGTTGACGATCGCGCCGGAGCCCTGGCGCTCGAGGATCGGCAGCCAGGCCCGCGTGCCGTGCACCACGCCCCAGAAGTTGACGTCCATCACCCACTCGTCGTCCTCGACGGCGGCGCCGGAGACGGACTGCGAGACGGTGACGCCCGCGTTGTTGACGACCATCCCGATCGGCGCCGGTGCCCACGCCGAGGCCTCGGCGGCGAACGCCATCTGCGCCTGCCGGTCGCGGACGTCGAGCTTGCGGTGGAGGACCGGCCCGGTGATCGAGTCCGCCGTCTCCTGCAGGCCCTCCTCGTCCCAGTCGACGATCGCCACCGGCGAGCCGTGGGCGGCGAGCCGCTGCGCCAGCGCGCGGCCGATCCCGGAGCCGGCGCCGGTGATGACGGCCGTGCGGCCGGAGACGGAGAGGTCGGACATGGCGGCGATCGTACCTACGGAGGAGTAGGGAGGGAAGGTCGGTGGGATCCTTGACCGGTGAATCCGGATTCACGTACGATGCGAATCACGATTCACATCGGCCGGGCCGCGACCCGGTCGACGCCGATCCGTCCCACCGCCCCGGAGCGCAGCATGGCCACCGTCGAGAGCACGAACCCGTCCCGCCCCGCGACCGATCCGGCGCGCGCCGTCGCCAACCAGGCGCCGCCGCTGCAGCCGATCGACCTCTACGGCCAGGATCTCGCGCTGCAGGAGGGCCTGCACCGCGAGGGCGGCGCGTGGGGCGAGGACCGGGTGCGCGAGATCGGCCTGGTCGCCGGCAGCGTCGAGGCCCGCGAGCACGGCGCGCGCGCCGAGCGCAACGAGCCGATCCTCCGCACGCACGACCGCTACGGCAACCGGATCGACGAGGTCGAGCTCGACCCGTCGTGGCACTGGCTGCTGCGCGGGGGCGTCGAGCGCGGCCTGCACAGCCTGCCGTGGCGGGAGCGCGACGCCGACGGGTCCGCGCGCGCGGGCGGCCACGTCGTCCGCGCCGCGATGTTCGGGCTCTGGGGCAACGCGAACGCCGGCGTGATGTGCCCGATCTCGATGACCTACGCGGTCGTCCCCGCGCTGCGCGACGGCGCCCCGGCCCTCGCCGAGCGCTGGGAGGAGCGGCTCACGCGGCCGGACTACGACACCGGTGCGCTCTCGGGCATGGCGATGACCGAGAAGCAGGGCGGCTCCGACGTCCGGGCGAACATCACCCGCGCGCTGCGGCAGGAGGACGGCAGCTTCGCCATCCACGGGCACAAGTGGTTCTGCTCGTACCCGCCCTGCGACGTCTTCCTCGTCCTGGCGAAGATCGAGGAGGACGATTCGCAGCCGTCCTGCTTCCTCGTCGAGCGCGGGCCGGGGATGGAGTTCCAGCGGCTGAAGGACAAGCTCGGCACCCGGTCGCTGGCCTCCTCGGAGGTCGAGTTCCGCGGGATCCGCGGCGAGCTCGTGGGGGAGGAGGGCAAGGGGATCCAGGCGATCATCCGGATGGTCAACCACACCCGCCTGGACTGCATGATCGGCTCGACGACCGCCCTGCGTCGCGGGACCGTCGAGGCGATCCATCATGCGCGCCACCGCTCGGCCTTCGGCGCCGCGCTCGTCGACCAGCCGGCGATGACGAACGTCCTCGCCGACCTGGCGCTGGAGTCGGAGGCCGCGACGGCCACGACGCTGCGCGTCGCCCGGGCCTACGACGAGGGCGACGAGGCCTTCCGGCGCTTCGCCACGGCGATCGAGAAGTACTGGATCTGCAAGCGCGCGGCCGGGCATGCGAACGAGGCGCTCGAGTGCCTCGGCGGCAACGGCTACGTCGAGGAGTCGGGCCTGCCGCTGCTCTACCGCGACGCCCCGCTCATGTCGATCTGGGAGGGATCGGGCAACGTGGCGGCGCTCGACGTCCTGCGCGCCCTGGTGAAGGAGCCCGAGGGGCTGCCGGCGTTCCTCGACGAGTGCCGCCTGGCGTCCGGCGCGGACGCCCGCTTCGACGCGCACCTCGAGCGGATCGGGCAGCGGCTCGGCACGCTCGGCGATCCGGTCGCGGCGCAGTTCCAGGCCCGGCGCCTCGTCGAGGACCTCGGCCTCGCCCTCCAGGCGAGCCTCCTGCTGCGCCACGCGCTGGCGCCCGTCGCCGACGCGTTCTGCGCGTCGCGCCTGGCGGGCGAGGGCGGCCACGCCTACGGCACCCTCCCGCTGGGCGTGGACGCGAAGGCGATCGTCGACCGCGCGCTCCCGGCATGAGCGACTCGAGCGCCGGCCCGGGCCGCGACGGCCTGGAGACGATGACCTACGAGGTCGCCGACCGGGTCGCGCGGATCACCCTGAACCGCCCGGAGCGCGGCAACGGGATCGTCCCGCGGCTCATCCACGAGCTCGTCGCCTGCGTCGAGCGCGCCGACCTCGATCCGGCCGTCCACGTCGTCCTGCTCTCGGGCAACGGCAAGGGCTTCTGCGGCGGCTACGACCTCGTCGCCAGCGCCGAGGGCATGGATGCCCGCGACGCCGACGAGCCCGGGGCCGATCCCGCCGCCGCCGAGCTCGCGCCGTTCCGGCTGCCGCCGGAGGGCGCGCCCACGCATCCGTGGACGATCGCCGCCAACCACGTGCCCGACAGCGCCTGGGACCCGATGGTCGACTACGCGATGATGGGCCGCAACGTCCGCGGCTTCATGTCGCTCTTCCACGCGAACAAGCCGGTGATCTGCAAGGTCCACGGCTTCTGCGTGGCGGGCGGCACGGACATGGCGCTCTGCTCGGACCTGCTCGTCATCGCGCATGACGCGAAGATCGGTTACCCGCCGGCGCGCGTGTGGGGCTCGCCGACGACGTCGCTGTGGGCGGCGCGGCTGGGGGCCCAGCGCGCGAAGCGGCTGCTCTTCACCGGCGACGCGCTCTCGGGCGCCGAGGCGCTGGAGTGGGGGCTGGCGATCGACGCCCCGCCGGCGGAGGAGCTCGACGCCCGGACCGAGGCGCTCGTCGCCCGGATCGCTCGGATGCCGGTGAACCAGCTCGTGATGATGAAGCTCCTCGTCAACCAGGAGCTCTACAGCCAGGGCCTGCACGCCACCCAGGTCCTCGGCACGGTCTTCGACGGCATCACCCGCCACACGCGCGAGGGCTACGCCTTCCAGCAGCGCGCGATGGAGGCCGGCTTCCGCACCGCGGTGCGCGAGCGCGACGACCCGTTCGGCGACGCGGGCGCCTCGACGTACAAGGGGCCGCCGACCGTGCCGCCGGGGGAGCCGCTGCCGTGGTGAGTCGCGCCCCCGCCGCCGGAGTCGACGACGCGCGCACGTCCGTCGGATCGCCGGTCGCCGAAGAGGACGGGACGGTCGGGTCGCCGGTCGCCGACCCTGCTCGCGGGACGCGCGAGCGCCTCCTGGCGGCGGCGTTCGCGATCACCGCCGAGGGCGGGTACGGCGCGGCGTCGGTCGGCGCGATCGCCGGCCGGGCGGGCGTCGCGGCGGGCACGCTCTACCGGCACTTCGCGTCGAAGGGCGAGCTGTTCGTCGTGCTGTTCCGCCGCGTCTGCGGCCGCGAGGTCCTCGCGATGCGCCGCGCGGCCGAGGACGTCGCGCCGGGGCCGGAGCGGATCGTCGCGGTGCTGGACACCTTCGCCCGCCGCGCGCTGCAGCACCCGCGCCTGGCGTGGGCGCTGCTCGCCGAGCCGCTGGACCCGCTGGTGGAGGCGGAGCGCCTCGCCTACCGCCAGGCGTACCGCGCGCTGCTCTCGGACCTCGTTCGTGCCGCCGTCGAGGACGGCGCGCTGCCCGAGCAGGACCCGGACCTCACCGCCGCCGCTCTCGTCGGCGCGGTCGGCGAGGCGCTCGTGGGCCCACTGGCCCCGGGCGCGGACGTCGACGCCGCCGCGCTGCTGCCGGAGCTGCGGGCGCTCGTCGGACGGGCGATCGGGACGGCGGTGCCGCGATGAGCGTCGCCCCCGAGGGCCGGGACGGGTCCGCGACCGGGCCCGGCGCGACCGTGCGCGTCGAGCGCGACGGACCCGTGACCACGGTGACGATCGCGCGCCCGGCGGCGCGCAACGCCGTCGACGGACCGACCGCGGCCGCCCTCGCGGCGGCGTTCCGCGCGTTCGACGCCGACGAGGACGCCGCCGTGGCGGTCCTCACCGGCGAGGGCGGGGCGTTCTGCGCCGGTGCCGACCTGAAGGCGATCGGCACCGAGCGCTCCAACCAGGTGACCGAGGACGGCGACGGCCCGATGGGCCCGACGCGGATGCGACTCGGCAAGCCCGTCATCGCCGCCATCGAGGGGCACGCCGTCGCCGGGGGCCTCGAGCTCGCGGCGTGGTGCGATCTGCGGGTCGCCGCGCGCGACGCGGTCCTCGGGGTCTTCTGCCGGCGTTGGGGCGTGCCGCTGATCGACGGCGGGACGGTCCGGCTGCCGCGGCTCATCGGGACCTCGCGGGCGATGGACCTCATCCTCACCGGCCGCCCCGTCGGGGCGGAGGAGGCGCTCGCGATCGGGCTCGTGAACCGGCTCGCGGACCCGGGCGGCGCGCTCGCGGTCGCCCGCGAGCTCGCGCGCGAGCTCGCGGCGTTCCCCCAGACCTGCATGCGGGGCGACCGCCTCGCGGTGCTCGAGCAGGAGGGACTCGACGAGGAGACCGCGTTGCGGGCCGAGCTCGCGCACGGCTTCCGCTCCCTGGCGTCCGACACCGTCGCGGGAGCGGCGCGGTTCGCCGGCGGTGCCGGGCGCCACGGGCGCTTCGGGGACTGACGGCCGCAGCGCGGGCGGGACGACCGGCCGCGCGGCGCTCGCACGGGGCCGGCGGTCGCCGGTGCTGCGGGCCCCGGCGACCGCCGCGGGCTCAGCGCGTGCGGGCGAAGCTCCGCACGACGATCCCGCGCTCCTCGTCGGCGATCATCCGGCTGCGGTCGACGTACACGCTCGTCGGCCGGCCCGAGGTGGCGTAGCGGACGTCGAGCGTCGCGGCCCCGGCGCGGATCGCCTCCTCGATCCGGGCGAAGAGGCGCGGGACCGTGGCGACGTCGCGCAGGTGGCCCGGCACCGCGCCGATCGGTCGGCCGCGGCGCACGACGACGGTGCGCGTGGCGGTGATCGAGCCGGGGCAGAAGCAGCGGATCGCGATCCGCGTCCGGTAGCTCGCGATGCCGGCGGCGCGCCAACGCGCGCGGGCCTCGGCCAGCTGGCGAGCCGCCGTCCCGTCGGTGATCGTCGCGTCGGGCTGCGCGCCCGGATCGCCGGACGTCGGGGCCTGGGCGCCGGCGGCCGGGGCGAGCGCGAGCGCGCCGGCGACGAGCAAGGCGGGCAGGGCCAGCGCGGACGCGCGTGGGGGCGGGGCGGACACCTGGTGCGCGCTCAGGCCGCGTAGCGGGCGGCGGCGCGGGCCTTCGCCTTGGCGGCCTCGACCTCGCGGTCCTTCGGCGGCGCGCTCGTCACGAGCCGGTCCAGGAGCTCCTGCGTCACGCGCGCGACCTGCTCGACGGCGTCGTCGAAGGCCGCCTGGTTGGCCTGCGACGGCTTCGTCGAGCCGCTGATCTTGCGCACGTACTGGAGCGCGGAGGCGTGGACCTCGTCGGACGTGGCCGGCGGCTCGAAGTTGTGCAGCTGGCGGATGTTGCGGCACATGTGGTGAGCCTACTCCGGCCGTGGGGGCGGTTGGGGAGCTTCCCCGGGCCGCCCCGCAGGCGCTGTGCGAGCATCGGGCCGGCGCCGCGGACCGTCCCCGGCGCCGGACGAGGAGCGAGCGGTGCGGATCGACGCGATGGGATACCCGGCCACGATCGACCAGGCCGGCACGGACGCCGTGACGGCGCTGGCCGACGGCTACGACGGCTGGTGGGCGACCGAGACGAAGATCGACGCGTTCCTCGCCGCCGCCGTGGCGGCCGAGCGGACCGAGGAGCTCGAGATCGGCACGGGGATCGCGGTCGCGTTCGCGCGCAACCCGATGAGCGTCGCGGTCCAGGCCAACGACCTGCAAGCGCTCTCGGGCGGGCGGTTCCTGCTCGGGCTCGGCTCGCAGATCAAGCCGCACATCACGAAGCGCTTCTCGATGGAGTGGAGCCGGCCGGCCGCCCGGATGCGCGAGTTCGTGCTCGCGATCCGCGCGATCTGGCACGCGTGGGAGACGGGGGAGCCGCTCGCCTTCCGCGGCGAGTTCTACCGCCACACGCTCATGACCCCGTTCTTCGATCCGGGCCCCAACCCGCACGGCAACCCGGCGATCTTCCTCGCCGCCGTCGGGCCGCTGATGACCGAGGTGGCCGGCGAGGTCGGCGACGGGATGCTCTGCCACGGGTTCTCGACGGAGAAGTACCTCCGCGAGGTGACGCTGCCGGCGTTGCGGCGCGGACGCGAGAAGGCCGGCAAGACGCTCGAGGGCTTCCAGCTGACCGCGCCCGCGATGGTCGCCGCGGGCGAGGACGAGGAGCAGATCGCCGCGGGTCTGGCGGCGGTCCGTCAGCAGCTGGCCTTCTACGGCTCCACGCCCGCCTACCGGCCGGTGCTCGAGGTCCACGGGTGGGGCGAGCTGCAGACCGAGCTCAACGTCATGACGCGCGACGGCGCCTGGGACCGGATGGGCGAGCTCATCACCGACGAGGTGATCGACGCGTTCGCCGTCGTCGGCTCGCCGGAGGAGGTCGTCGACGAGCTGCTGCGCCGCTACGGCGACGTCGCCTCGCGCGTGACGATCACGATGCCCGCGCAACGCGACGAGGCCCGCTGGGCGTCGGCGCTGGACCGGCTCCGCGCCGGCGCGACGGCCTGAGGGACGGCCCGCGACGCGGGGCGCCGCCGACCCGTCGGGAGTGGCTCGCGCATCGCATGGGTGCGCGCGCCCGGGAGCGGGTACGGGGACCCTCGTGCAAGAGATCGAGTCGATCGAGGATTGGAAGGGCCAGGACGTCCTGGACGTCGCCGAGGAGAAGGTCGGCAAGCTCGAGGACGCCTGGTTCCCCGTCGACGCGCCGGAGGCGGTGCTGCTGTCGGTGCGCAGCGGGCTGATCGCGAAGAAGCGGTTCCTCGTGCCCCTGGCCGGCGCGACCGTCTCGCGGTCGCACGTGCGGGTCGCGTTCACGAAGGACCAGATCGCCGACGGGCCCCGCAACGACGGCGACGACCGGCTCTCGGCCGAGGAGCTCGCCGCGGTGATCGCCCACTACGGCGTCGACGTCGACGGGGCGCACGACGCGGAGCTCGAGTCGGGTGCCGCGCGCGAGGCGCGGGTGCGGGCGGCGCGGGAGGCCCGTGCGGCGGCCGACGAGGCCGAGCGCGCGTCGGAGACCGCCGCCGAGGAGGCCGACCGGGCCGAGCAGGAAGCGCGCGAGGCCCGGGTCGCCGCCGACGCCGCGGCCGAGCGCCGGTCGGATGCGCTGGCGCGCGCGCAGGAGCTGCGGCGTCGCGCAGACGAGCTCGCGGTGCCCGAGCCGCGCACGACGATGCCGCCGGGCGTCGACCGCTGAGCAGCCGGTCGGCCGCCCGCCGCGCCGGCGCGGCCGGCACGACGCCGGTCGGCGCGCCGCGGCCGCGCCGACCCGTGGTGGCCCGCCGGTCACCCGCCCGCACCGGCCGGGCGACCGAGGCGGGCCGCCGGATCAGTCGCCCGCGACGGGCGTCGCGCGGCGCTGCGCCGCAGCGGCGGCGACCGCCTGCTCCACGGCATCGACGTCGCGCACGGCGCCGGTGTCGGCCGACGTCGCCATCGCCGCGTACGCGCGCAGGGCGGGGGAGACGACCCGGTCGCGGTCGACCGGGCGGTAGCCCGTCGTGGCCTCGAGCTCGGCGCGCCGCTCGGCGAGCTCGTCGGCGCCGACCTGCAGCTCGATCCGCCGGTTCGGGATGTCGATCGCGATCGTGTCGCCCTCCTGGACGAGCGCGATCGCGCCGCCCGACGCCGCCTCGGGGGAGACGTGGCCGATCGAGAGCCCCGACGTGCCGCCGGAGAAGCGCCCGTCGGTGATCAGCGCGCACGCCGCGCCCAAGCCCTTCCCCTTGAGGTAGGAGGTCGGGTAGAGCATCTCCTGCATGCCCGGGCCGCCGCGCGGGCCCTCGTAGCGGATGACGACGACGTCGCCCTCCTTCACCCGGCCGCCGAGGATCGCGTCGACCGCGTCGTCCTGCGACTCGACGACGACGGCGGGACCATGGAAGACGAGGATCGACTCGTCGACGCCGGCGGTCTTCACGACGCAGCCCCGCTCGGCGAGGTTGCCGTAGAGGATCGCCAGGCCGCCGTCCTTCGAGTAGGCGTGCTCGATGTCGTGGATGCAGCCCTCGGCGGCGTCGGTGTCCAGCGACTCCCACCGCTCGGACTGGGAGAACGCCTCCGCCGAGCGCTTGCAGCCCGGCGCGGCGTGGAAGAGGTCCAGGGCGCGCTCGGACGGCTTCGGGCCGCGGATGTCCCACTCGCCCAGCCACTGACGCATCGTCGGCGCGTGCACGGTGTGGACGTCCTCGTGCAGCAGGCCGCCGCGCTGCAGCTCGCCGAGGATCGCCGGGATCCCGCCGGCGCGGTGCACGTCCTCCATGAGGAACGTGCCGTTCGGCGCGACCTTGCAGAGGCACGGGACGCGGCGCGACAGCTCGTCGATGTCGGACATCGTGAAGTCGAGCTCCGCCTCCTTGGCGGCGGCCACGTCGGTGGGGCTCGGGTAGGCCTCGGTGTGGGTGTGGCTGTGCACCACTCCCCTGATCTCGAGTCCGCGTTCTTCTGCGTCGATCTCGGCACGGAGGTGATCGCGAGGGTCGACGGTGTAGATCCGCGCCGACGCCTCGGTGTTGCGACACGGATACATCCGGGTCACTCGGTGGTCGCCGACCGGTCCGGCGAGTAGTCCACACGCCTCCAGCGGATACTCGACCAGCGCGAGCGCGAAACACGCGTCCACCACTTCGGCCGCGACCCGCACCGTCTCGCGGACACCGGCCACCTCGGTCATACGACGAGAGTACCGGCGCACGGACCGC
>JALRCL010000353.1 GCA_023268575.1 Patulibacter sp. | reverse complement strand
AGCATCTCGTCCTCTCTGGTGTGGCGCGTTCGCGCGGTACGATGCCGAGATGATCACACGATCAGACTGCGCGAGCAACACGATCAGGCTGTAGAGAGGACACGGAGGGGGTGCGAAGGTCGGCCGCCGTGCCGGACCCGCAGCCCCCACTCGTCGCACTGGGCGACGCGCTGCGTCAGGTTCGGCTCGACCGGCGTCTCAGCCAGGAGCAGCTGAGCCTCGAGACCGGCGTCCACCGGAACTACATCGGGGGCGTCGAGCGGGGTGAGCGCAGCCCGAGCGTCGCGACGCTCCTGCGGCTCGCGACGGCCCTGCGGATCGAGCTCTCCGAGCTCTTCCGCCGTGCGGGCCTCTGAGCCCGAATCGCTCGCTCCTCGTCGGTGCGGAATGGCCGATCGTCGGTCGATCCGGCCCGCTCCGGGCGGGTGGACGCGAGCCGCGGCGCGGAAACGACGGAACCCCCGTCGAGACGGGGGTTCCGGGAGGCGGATCGAGGGGGATTCGAACCCCCGAGGGAGCTATCAACCCCCAACTCGCTTAGCAGGCGAGCGCCTTAAGCCACTCGGCCATCGATCCGTGCGGCGCCGAGTCTAACGAGCATTCCGCGGGTCCGCCGCGCGCCGGACGACCGTTCCCGAACGCCGACTCGCGCTCGACGGGACGGGGGCGCAGGGCGGCTCCGGGGACGCCTGACGCCGGGGGTCAGGCGCTCGGAACGACCGCGAGCGCGACCACGAGGTAGTGCGCGATCGCGGCGGCGATGACGAGGGCATGGAAGACCTCGTGGTAGCCGAAGACCTTCGGGAACGGGTTCGGGCGCTTGCCGGCGTAGATGACCGCGCCGGCGGTGTAGAGCACCCCGCCGCCGAGCAGGCCGACGGCCGGCCACGGGCCGAGGTCGCCCACGAGCTTCGGGAAGAGGGCGAAGCCCGCCCAGCCCATCGCGAGGTAGATCGCGGCGCTGACCCACTTCGGCGCGCCGATCCAGAGCAGCTTCAGCGTGATGCCCAGGCCCGCCATGCCCCACGCGACGCTGAGCACCGTCGTGCGCATGCCGCCCTCGAGGACGATCGCCGCGATCGGCGTCGTCGTTCCCGCGACCATCACGAAGATCATCGCGTGGTCGAGCCGGCGCATCCACGCTCGGGCCGACGGCCGTTGCCAGTTGACCCGGTGGTAGATCGCGCTGACCGTGAAGAGGCCGACGATCGAGAAGGCGTAGACCGCCGACGCGATCCGCGCTTCGGCGTTCGGCGACGCCAGGACGAGGTATGCGCCGGCGGCGAGCGCGACGACGGCGGCCCACTGGTGCAGGACCCCGCGCATCGTCGGCTTCAGCGCCGGCACCGGGAGCTTCGGAGCGGAGACGGCCTTGACCACGTCGAGATCGTAGTCGCTGCGGGCGTTCCCGCGCCACCGGACGGACGTCGGGACGACCCGCGACGCCTCGCGTGCGGACGTCGGTTCGTCGATGACGCCTTCGCCGACCGGACGGGTGGTCGGCCCGCACGTCGGGGCGGGGCGCCCCGACGCCTGCTCGCGGGCCGCGGCGCCGGGGCCCGGGGAGCTCAGCCACGACGCTCCGCGCCCGGCCGCTCCAGGGTTCGCGTGCTCCGGGGCCCCGGCGGTGTCCGGGGGTCGGCCCTCGGCGAGCGGCGGCCGGGGGAGCCGGCCGCCGTGAGGCTCACCCCGCGGCGACGAGGCCGACCGGGCAGCTGACGCCCGTCTCCCCGTGGCCGCAGTAGCCGTTGGGGACCTTGTGGAGGTACTGCTGGTGGTCCGGCTCGGCGTAGAAGAACGGGATCGCGCCGCCGAGCAGCGCGCCGCCGAACGCGCCGGGCCCGTCGGCGTCGCCGCGCAGCTCGGTCGTGATCCGGCCGTGGCCGGCGGCGCTCAGCGCCTTGCCGTAGTTCACGCGCGACGCCTCGGCCTGCACGAACTGCTCCTCGGTCGTCGTGTAGATCGCCGAGCGGTACTGCGTGCC
>JALRCL010000235.1 GCA_023268575.1 Patulibacter sp. | reverse complement strand
CGCGCCTGGAGCTGAGCTGCGGTCGACGGGCGGACGCCGAGGCGGCGCGGTGCGGGCCGCGCCGGGCGCTCGTCGCCATGCGGGGAGCGCCGGAGCCCGGCGCGGGCGTCGGCGCGCCGGCTCTGCGGCTCCCCGAACGCGACGGGGGCGCGGGCATCAGCGGCGCGGCGGCGCCAGGTCGGGGCCGAAGACCCACGCGAGGCGCCGCGGCGCGTCGGCCAGCAGCGACGCGGGGGAGAGGCGACGCGGCAGGCGCACCGACCACGCGTCGGCCTCGACCGCGGCGAGCGTCGCCCGCGTGATCTCGTCGGGGGAGATGAGCCGGCTGAAGCGCGTGCGGTACATCCGCTCGAACATCGCGGCGAGGCGCGGCTCGGTCCGGCCCTTCTCCATCAGCCCGGTGTCGCGGACCTCGCCGATCTCCACGCGCGTCACGTGGACCGGCTGATTGCGCAGCTCGTACTGGAGGTTGACGCTGTGGTGGCTGAGGAACGCCTTCGTCGCCGCGTACGTGGCGAGCATCGGCGGCACGACGATCCCCGCGAACGACGAGACGTTGACGACGTGCCCACGTCCGCGGTCGAGCATGCCCGGCAGCGCCTGGCGCGTGAGCTCCGCCGCCGCCAGGGCGTTCAGCCGGACCATGAACTCGAGCGTGTCGGCGTCCATCGCCGTGAACGCGCCGACGCACTCGTCCGCCGCGTTGTTCACGAGCACGTCGACCGGACCGGCGTCCGCCTCGACCCGCGCCAGCAGGCCCCGCAGCGCGTCGCGGTCGGCGAGGTCGGTCGGATAGGCCCGCCCGCCGACCTCGTGCGCCACGGCCTCCAGCGCGTCGGCGCCGCGGGCCACGAGCGCGACCTCGGCACCCGCCGCCGCGAAGCCCCGCGCGAGGTCGCGGCCGATGCCGCGCGAGGCCCCGGTGATCAGGACCCGGGAACCCGCGATGCGAGTCATGCCGCCACCGGCGCGGCGCGCCAGGCGTCGAGGATCGGCGCCAGCTCGTCGGGCGTCGCACCGTGGAGGATCACCCGGTCGCAGCCGAGCTCCAGCTCGCGCCGGACCCGGCGCGCGCACTGCTCCGGCGTGCCGGTCGCCGAGGGCTCGAGCCACTCGTCGGGCAGGAGCGTCGCGAGGTGCTCCACCTGCTCGTCCGTCGCCCGCCCGTCGATCGTCTCGCGGAAGGACGCCACGACCGGATCGGCCCGGAAGCGCGCGAGGACCGCGGGATCCCAGCGGTTCGTCTCGACCATGAGGTCGCCGTAGTACTGGAGGTACGTCGCCAGCCGGGCGACCGACTTGCGCAGCGCCGCCGCGGGCGGCAGGTGGCTGCCGAGCGTCGCGAAGCACGACCACACCCGGACCGACGCGGGGTCGCGGCCGGCCTCCTCGGCGGCGCGCTTCACGGTGGCGGCGGCGCGGGCCGTCGTCTCCTCCGGGAAGTACGTGTGGAGGATCACGTCGTCGAAGGCCCGCCCGCCGAGCTCGAGCGTCCGCGGACCGAAGGCGACGAGCGCGAGCGGCGCGTCCTCGTCGAAGCTCGACTCGAGCTGCAGCAGCGGGTACCGCCCGGCGGGCCCGTCGTGCTCGACGATCGTCTCGCCGCGGAACAGGCGGCGCAGCAGGCCGGCCCAGTCCTCCATCTGCGCGGTCGTGATCGCCGGCAGTCCGAACGCCCGGTGCTGGGCGGCGACGCCGCGGCCGATGCCGAGCGTGAACCGCCCGCCGGAGAGGCGGTGCATCGTCGTCGCCCAGGCGCCGCTGATCACGGGATGGCGGAGCGTGTGGTTCGTCGCGGCGACGACGATCCGCTGCCGCTCGCTCAGGGCGCAGGCGGCGCCGGAGAGCGAGGCGGCCTCCTTCGTGCTCCAGCGCTCGGAGAGGAACGCGGCGCCGAGGCCGAGCTCCTCGCCCCGGCGGACCTCCTCCAGCAGCGCCGAGGGGTCCATCGGGTGGCCGCCGAGCAGGTAGTAGCCGAGCTCCTCGATCGGCTCGGCGCTCATGCGAGGACCTCCAGCGCCTCGACGTCCTCGATGCAGGCGACGCTGCGCTCCACGAGTCGGAGCAGCAGCTCGCGCGCGCCCTCGGGCAGGAGCTCCCAGCCACGCATCGCGATCACGGGGTAGACGAGCGAGAACGCCGTCGCCGCCCGGTACTCGCGCCAGGTCGCGTCGAAGTCGTCGTCGCCGCGCGCGTCGAGGTACTCGCGCACGAGCTCCTCGTCGCGTCCGTCGCGCTGCTCGGTCGTCAGGCCCTGGCTGACGAGGTAGGCGACGTCGGCGGCCCCGGCCGCACGCGTCGTGAGCTGGAAGTCGACGACCTTCATCCGGTCCCCGCGGAAGAAGAGGTTGTCGGCTCGGACGTCGCCGTTGACGAGCGCCGGTCGCTCGACGAGCAGCTCCAGCGCACGACCGGAGCGCTCCGCGAACGTCTCGCCGAACGCCACGACCGCCGGCGGCAGGGGGCGACGTGCCACCTCGCGCGTCACCGCCCAGCCCTCGGCGAACAGCGCCGGGAACGCTTGGCGGGTCACCGGCCGGTCGAGCAGTCCGAAGGCGTCGAGGTCCTCGCGGCCTGCCGACCAGCGGTGCAGGCCGGCGAGCTCCTGCAGGCAGGTCCGCGCGCGATCGAGGCCGAGGCCGTCGAGATGGCTGGCGTTCTCCCACGCCCCGAGGTCCTCGAGCAGGAGGACGAAGTCGGTCGAGTCCGGGGCGAGCTCGGCGACGTAGGCGCGGGCGCAACCGATCGGGGCGTGCGGGGCGACGTCGCGGTAGAACGCGACCTCGCGCTCGTACCCGCCGACGAGGTCCATCGCGTCGCGCACGGCGGTCGTCGTCGGGAGCTTCGCGACGAGCGTCTCCGGCGCCCCCGGCGCTCCGGAGAGGTGCAGCCGGTGCAGCTCCGAGGAGAAGCCGGTGTCGAGCGCGATCCGCTCGGCGCGCACGCCGGTCACCGACGCGTCGGCGTCGAGCGCCCCGGCTCCGCGCAGGGCCGCGGTGAGCCACTCGGGGTCGAGGTCGTCGACGCCGCGCGGCAGCGGCGAGGTCGTGGTGGCGGGCACCCGCGTCTCCTCCGTTCCGTGCGTGGGACGGGGCGTCCACACGTCACGTGCCGAACATATTTGTCGCGCGACAACTATGTCAAGGGCGGGATACTGGGACGGTGAGCGAGGACGGCCGAGCCCCACGGCGGCGGACCCAGGCCGAGCGCGTCGACGCCTCGGGCCGCGCGCTCTTGGAGGCGGCGGCGGAGCTCATCTCCGAGCGCGGCTGGGCGTCGACGACCGCCGCCGAGATCGGCCGTCGCGCCGGGTACAGCCGCGCGATGGTCGCGGCCCGCTTCGGCGGCAAGGACGCGTTGCTCGACACGCTGCTGGAGCGCGAGTACGAGTCGCGGCTCGTCGCCGCCGCGCCCGAGGGGCTGCCCGGGTTCGAGCGGGCGCTCCTGCCGCTGGTTCGCCTCGCCCGGCTGCACCGGGAGGAGCCGGAGTTCCTCGCCTCGATGTTCGTCCTGAACTTCGAGGCCGCGAACCGCACGACGTCGCTGCGGCCGCGGATGGCCGGGTGGATGGAGCGGATCGTGGCCTTCGTCGCCGACGGCCTCCGCGCGGCGCGCGTGGACGGCTCGCTGCGCCCCGACGTCGACCTCGACGCGCTGCTGGCCGAGATCGTCTCTCGGGGCGTCGGCGCGGCGTACCTCTGGGTCATGCTCCCGGACCGGTTCGACTTCGCGGCCGAGGTCGACCGGCTGCGCGCGGACGTCCTCGCCCGCTTCGGCGTCACCGCCGGCTCTGAGGCACCGACGGATCGGCGTGTCGCGCCGGGCGGAGCGCCATGATCCGCGCCATGGACGAGCCCCTGCCCGACCCCGAGCTCGACGCGCCCGAGCGCACGAGCTACCGCGGCCTCGTCGACGGCGAGGAGGTCGGCACCGGCACGCTGACCTTGCGTCCCGACGGCGACGACCATCTCGTCCAGGAGATCGAGGGCGAGGCGTTCGGCCGGCTGCGCGGCCGGGTCGAGGTCCGCTTCCGCCGCCGCGGTGGGACGCTCATCGCCGAGTCCCAGACCGCCGAGGTCACCGACCGCGACCGGCCCGTGTTCTCCGACGACGCGCGGTTCCGCGACGTCCAGGTGCCCCAGCTCGGCGGCGAGCTCGGCGCCTATCCTCGCTCGATGGTCCCCGCCCCGGCGCTCGCGCTCGCGCTGCGGACGCTCGAGCTGGGCGAGAAGGCGCGCTTCGTGCCGCAGGTCTGGCTCACCGCGATCGTCCACTGGCCGCTGGACCTGCGCGTCGAGAAGCGCGAGAAGGTCGAGGTGCCGGCGGGCAAGGTCGAGGCGTGGCGGGTGCGGCTGCGCCCGAGCCTCGTCGACGTCGCGCAGGCGCTCGACGAGCTCTCCGCGACCGTCGTGCCACCGGTCCACGCCCACGTCGACGTCCGCACCGGCCGGCTCGTGCGCCTGGCCTTCCCGACCGGTCCGGGCCGCACCGACCCGCCCGGGCTGATCGAGGCGACCGACATCTCCTGACAGGCGTCGCCCGCCCGTCCCGGAGGCGCCGCCGCCCCGCCCTTCGGTCCGTCGGGGCCGCTGCGGACGGTCCGTCTGGGCCGCTGCCGCCCGTCCATCGAGGCGCCGGCGGCCGTCCATCGAGGCGCACCCCGATGCGCCTCGGCCGGTTCAGCGATCGGCGGTCGCGCGCCGACGGTGCGCCACCGCGGTGCGTCGCTCGTGCCGCGCCCGACCACGAGCGGCGTCCCCCGGCTGCCCTGCGGCCGCCATGCGTCGCTCGCGCCGTTGCGCGGACGAGTGCCGTACCGGAGCGGCCGCCGTGCCGCCGGGTCGTCCGCTCGGGCGAGGGACGTACCCGGCCTGGGCCCTCGCTCCGTCAGCGGCCAGAGGGGGCGCGGCCGACCTCCGCGACCCGCGCTGCCAAGACGGCGTAGAGCGTCTGCCACTCCGGCTCTCCGGTGTCGCGGCTCGGAGACCCCTGGGCGAGCAGTCGTGCCGAGGCCGTGTCGAACAGCAGCAGGCTGAGCCCGTCGTTGACGCCCTGCGGCAGCCGGACGACGGCACCGGCGCGGCCGCGCGGATCGCGGCCCGGGCCGATGGTCGCGGCGCCCGGCAGGTCGGCGAGCATCCGTAGCAGGGCGGCCCGCAGCGGTCGCGGGGTCGCGGGGTAGGCCAGCAGACCCGACGCGAGCGTCCCGACGTTGCTGCGGATGTTGCGCTCCGTCGCGGCCGGGCAGCGGCCGAGGCCGTCGGCGCACGGATCGCCGGAGATGACGACCCGCTGCCGCCAGGCGAGGCGCCGCAGCTGCTCCAGGAGCTCCCCGGGATCGCGGGAGAGGGTCGTCGTCGGATCCCCGTCCTCGAACAGGGCGGGGCCGCCCTCCTCGCCCTGGTCGCCGACGTGCAGGACGTGCTCGCGGGCGCCGCCGGCCGGCCAGCGCTCGACGATCCGGCCGTCGCGCTCGGTCGTGATGCCCTCGCCCGAGACCCCCACGCTCCCGGCGGGCGGCGCGCTCCCGAGGGGCGGCGACCCGGCCGCTCGCCAGCGCCGGCGGTCGTGCGCGGTCGGCAGCAGCGGCGCGCCCTGCGGGTGGACCGTCGTCTGCCCGGCGCCGTCGGGGGCGATCCAGGTCTCGGTCGTCACCGGGTAGGCGACCCGGAAGGCGGCCGCGCCGGGGGAGCCGGTCGGCGAGCCGTCGGGCCGTCGCAACTGGGTGGAGCCCACCGACCAGTGCTGCTCGTAGGCGACGTCGCCGGAGCCCGGGGCCTCCCAGTCAGCGGCGACGGCGCCGAGCGCCGTCAGGCAGGAGCGGACCCCGGCGCGGGTGGCGGTAGGGGTCCGGCAGCGCTCGGCCGCGGCGGCCTGGGCCGGGCCGAGCCCGATCGAGCCGAGCACCGCCGGACGGTCGCGGTGGTCGCCCTCACGAGGGGCGTGTCGCCGACAGGACTCTGACAAGGAGTGATTCACATGTTTAAGGGACTGCGCGC
>JALRCL010000167.1 GCA_023268575.1 Patulibacter sp. | reverse complement strand
CGGGAAACCCCGGCGCAGGGCACCCGGAGAAGGGGCCCGGTCCCGCCCTGCTTCGCGCCGCGGCCACGGTCTCGGCGTCCGGGCGTCGACGGTCTGGGTAGCCTCGGGCCATGCGCGCCGCCACGATCCGCGACGGCGAGGTGCTCGTCGCCGAGCACGACGACCCCACCCCCGGTCCCGGCGAGCTGCTCGTCCGGGTGCGCGCGGCCGGGCTGAACGGCGCCGACCTCCTCCAGCGCCGCGGTCACTACCCCGCCCCCGCGGGCAGCCCCGCGGACATCCCCGGCCTCGAGTTCGCCGGCGAGGTCGTCGGCGCCGGACGCGACGCCACCCGCTTCGGCCCCGGCGCCCGCGTGATGGGGATCGTCGGCGGCAGCGGGCAGGCCGAGCTGCTGGTCGTGCACGAGCGCCAGGTGACGCCCGTCCCCGACGTCCTGGACTGGCATCAGGCCGGCGGCTTCAGCGAGGTCTTCACGACCGCCCACGACGCGCTCGTCACCCAGGCGGGACTGCGACCCGGCGAGCGGCTCCTCGTCCACGGCGCCGCCGGCGGCGTCGGTACCGCCGCAGTCCAGATCGGCCGGGCACTGGGCGCGCACGTGACCGCGACGGCCCGGTCCGTCGACCTGCACCCCCGGATCGCCGAGCTCGGCGCCGACGTCGTCGTCGAGCCCGGGGCGCTGCCGCCGGAGGACCGCTTCGACGTCGTCCTCGAGCTCGTCGGCGGTCCCGACGTCACCGAGGACGTCCGGCGCCTGCGGACCGGCGGGCGGATCGTCGTGATCGGCGTCGGCGCCGGCATCAAGGCCGAGGTGAACCTCGTCGCGCTGATGGGCGTCCGCGGGCGGATCATGGCCTCGACGCTGCGCGCGCGCCCGCTGGAGGAGAAGGCGGCAGCCGCCCGGGCGGTCGAGCGGGAGCTCCTGCCCCTCGTCGAGCGGGGTGCGCTGACCGTGCCGATCGCCGTGTCGTACCCCCTCGACGAGGTCTCCCCCGCGTACGACCGGTTCGCGGCCGGCGGGAAGCTCGGCAAGATCGTCCTCGCCCTCGGCTGACCACGGGCGCCGGCCGCGGCCCGCACTTCGAGACTCGCGGCTCGCTCTCGCTCTCGCCGTCGCCGTCGGACCGCGAGCGAACGAGCGCCACACCCGCCAACCCCCAACCGCGGCACGCGGCACGCGCGGCTGGGCGCAGCCCGGCCCGCGGTCGAGGGTCGTCGCTCGTCCTCGTCGGCGACCCGCGAGGGCGCCGCCGGCCGGTCCCGGCCCGCGAGCGGCCGCCGCTCAGCGGTCGAGGGCCGCGACGCGGTCCGCGAGGAGCTCAGCGAGCGCGAGCGACGAGGTCGCCGCCGGACTGGGGGCGTTGCGCACGTGCAGGCCCGACGCGGTCTCGTCGATGCGGAAGTCGTCGACGAGCGCGCCGTCGCGCCCGACGGCCTGGGCGCGGACTCCCGACGGGTGCGGTCCCGCGGCGACGTGCTCGGGGCGCAGCGCCGGCACGTACTCGGCGGCGGCGCGCAGGAGCCGGGCCGGGCGGGCGGCGGTCGCCGCCTCGTCGAGCGCGGTGCGCCACCAGCGCCGGCCGACCCGCCACGTCCCCGGCCAGCCGAGCGTCGCCCGCAACTCGCCCCCGCCGGGGCGCCACGCCCCGCGCAGCCGGTACCCGTCGCGCCGACCGACGAGCAGCGCCGTCGGACCGAGCCAGAGCTCGCCGTGGACGGTCCGCGTCAGGTGGACGCCGAGGAACGGCAGCGA
>JALRCL010000153.1 GCA_023268575.1 Patulibacter sp. | reverse complement strand
CGCCGACGACCCGCGGCTGGCGCAGGAGCTCGCCGACGTCTTCGCCCGCACGCGCAAGCCGCAGCAGCTCTTCCGCCTCGATCGCCAGGTGCGGTGGTTCGCCAAGGCGGCGCTGCGGCGCGGCACCGACCGCGGCGCGCTCGTCCGCGAGGCCGTCGAGGAGCTGCGCCTCGACGCGCGGATGCACTGGGACCTCGCGGTCCTGCGCTCCGGGCGACGGGCCGGCGGCGGCACCTGGAACCGCTGGGGCCGCAACGGCTGGTCGCCGCGGGTCGCGCTGCGGGCGGCGCGCCCGGCCGTCTCGGCGCCCGCGCGCCAGCGTCCCGTCGACGCCTCCTGGAGCGCCGGCGCGGAGCCGGCACCGCCCGGCGGGGCCCCGCCGGCCGCGGCGACCGCGACCGGGGCGGCCGGCGACGGTGCCGCGGGATCCGGCGCCGCGGCGCCGGCGACCCCGCGCCAGCCCCGCCGCCGCAAGCCCGCCACCACCGCCGCCTGAGGAGCGACCATGACCGATCGCATCACCGTCGCGGCGATCCAGCCGCAGCTCGCCGTCGGCGAGGTCGAGCGCAACCTGCGCCGGGTCGAGGACCTCGTCCGCCAGGCGCACCGCGAGCACGCGCCGGACGTCGTCCTCCTGCCGGAGGGGATGACCTCGCCCAGTGCCCACGGCGCCGTCGTGCGCACGGTCGCGCGTCCGGTCGCCGGGGAGCCGTTCGAGCTCCTCCGGCGCCTCGCGCGGGAGCTCGACTGCACGATCGGCGGCGGGTTCGTCGCCAAGCGGGGCGCCGACGCGCGCGGGACGTACGTCATCGCCGAGCCCGACGGCGGCGCGCACCTGCACGACAAGGACCAGCCGTCGATGTGGGAGAACGCGTACACGACCGCGGGCACCGACGACGGCCTGTTCACCACCGCGCTGGGGCCGATCGGGACCGCGATGGGGTTCGAGTGGAACCGCAGTCGCACGGCCCGTCGGCTCCGCGGCCGGGTGCGGGCGGTCCTCGGCGGCTCCTGCTGGTGGTCCTACCCCGACTGGCTGCCGGTCCGATCGTGGTTCGGACGCGACCACCAGTACAACGTCGGGGTCGCCCGCGAGATGGCGCCGCGGATGGCGCGCGCCGTCGGGGCCCCGGTGGCGATCGCCCAGCACGTGGGCGAGGTGCGCAGCGGCACGCCGCTGATGCCGGGGGTCCCCTACCGGACGCTCTACGTCGGGGAGACCCAGATCGTCGAGCGCGACGGCACGGTGCTCGCGCGGCTCGCCTACGAGGACGGCGAGGGCTACGTCGCCGCGGAGATCGGCCTCGCCGACCCGCAGCCGCTGGATCCGGTCCCCTCGGGCTTCTGGATGGCGCCGATGCCGTTCTCGCTGCAGGCGGTCTGGCACATGTACAACGCCCACGGCCGCGTGCGGTACGCGATCGACAAGGCACGCGGGGCGTTCCCGTGGCAGCAGCTGCCCGACGCCGACCTCCCCGGGTACGTGCCGGCCCCGGCGCCGGACGCGGACTCCGGGACGCCGCGCGACCGGGCGCCGGCGGTGACGCGGTGAGCCAGCGGTGGATCTGCGTCCCCTGCGGGATGGTCTACGACCCCGCCGACGGGGACCCGGACGGCGGCATCCCGCCCGGCACGCCGTTCGACGCGATCCCGCGTGGCTGGCAGTGCCCGGTCTGCGGGGCGCGGAAGGACGAGTTCGAGCCGCTCGACTGACCCCCGGGCCCCGCGGGGCCGACGGGACGAGCGGCGCAATCGCCGGGCGTCGCCCGGCACGAGCAGGAGGAGCGGGAGCGATGGACGACGAGGTCCACGGGCCGTACAAGCAGGCGATGGAGCGCGGCGACCGCGACGGCGTCCGGGCGGCGCTGGCGGAGGGGATCCTCCTCCACAGCCCGGTGACGCCGAAGCCGTTCGTCGGGCGCGACGCGGTGGCGCACGTGCTGGGGTCGATCCTCGAGATCTTCGAGGACCTGCGCTTCGACGCGCCGGTCTCGACCGCGCCGTTCGTCGTCCTGCCGTTCCGCGCTCGGATCGGCGACCGCGACCTGCAGGGCGTCGACCTCCTGCGCTTCGACGAGGACGGCCTGATCGCCGAGTTCACGGTCATGGTCCGCCCGCTCACGGGCCTGCTGGCGCTCCAGAACCAGATGGGGCCGCGGTTCGGCGCCGCGCCGCTGCAGCTCGTGGCCGGATGAGGCGGCGCGCTCCCAGGCAACGGCGCCGCGCGCGCAGGCACGAGCGGCGGGCGCGACGCGTCTAGCGTCGCGCCATGCGAGAGGACATCGAGCTCCAGTCCGACGGCGCGACGCTCCGGGGGTGGTTCTACCGCCCCGACGACGGCGGCGAGGACCTGCCCTGCGTGGTGCTCAACCACGGCTTCTCCGGCGTGAAGGAGATGCACCTCGACGACTACGCGGAGGTGCTCTGCGCGGCGGGCCTGGCGTGCGTCGTCTACGACCACGCCGGGTTCGGCGCGAGCGACGTGGCGCCGGGCCGGCCGCGACAGGAGATCGACCCGTGGGCGCAGATCCGCGGGATCCAGGACGCCATCACCTACGCGCAGGCGCGGCCCGAGGTCGACGCCGACCGGATCGGCGTGTGGGGGACGAGCTACGGTGGCGCGCACGCCTACGTCGTCGCGGCGATCGACCGGAGGGTCAAGGCGGTCTGCGGCCAGGTCCCGTTGATCTCGGGCCGCCGGAACTTCGAGACCCTCGTCCGGGTCGACTTCTGGGAGGCGACCTGGCAGCTGCTGGCCGCCGACCGGCTGGCCCGCGCCCGCGGCGAGGAGCCGGCGATGCTGCCGGTCGTGCACGAGGATCCGCTGCAGCAGTCGGCGCTTCCCACGCCCGACTCCTACGCGTTCTTCACCCGCACGCAGGCCGAGCGCGCTCCGTCCTGGCGCAACGAGGTCACCGTCCGCACGCTCGAGCTGTTCCAGGGCTACGAGCCCGGCGCGTACCTGCCGCTGATCGCCCCGACCCCGCTGCTCATGGTCGTCGCGCCGAACGACCGGCTCGCCCCGGGGGAGTGGGCGACCGCCGCCTACGAGACCGCCGCGCACCCGAAGCGCCTCGTGCTCGTCCCCGGCGGGCACTTCGACGCGTACGTCGGCGAGGGCTTCGCGATCTCCTCCGCCGCCGCGCGCGACTGGTTCGTCGAGCACCTCGCGGCCGGTGGTGGGCGGGACGCGACGGCCCGGCGCCCGATCGCCGCGGGGGCCGGCGGCTAGCATCGCGTGATGGAGCGGCGGGTCGGCCGGTGGGACACGCGCGAGCTCGCGGTCGGCGAGCGCGTCGAGTGGTGGCAGGAGGCGCTGGCCGCCAGCCACGTGCGGTTCGCCGTGGACGTCCCGGACCCGGCGACCTTCCGTGCGGTGGCCACCCGCCGCGCGCTCGCCGACCTCGCGGTCGTCGAGTGCGCCGTGACCCCGATCGCGGGACGCCGGGGCCGGCGGGAGCTGCACGTCGATCCGGGCTGGGCCGGGGTGCTCGTGGTGGAGTCCGGCCGCGAGCTCGTGTCCCAGGGCGGACGGGAGATCGAGGTCGGGCCGGGCGACCTCGTCGTCTGGGACGGCGAGCTGCCGATCGAGTTCCGGGTCCTGGAGCCGCTGCGCAAGCGCTCGCTGCTGCTGTCGCGCGACCGGGTGCTCGGCCTGGGTGGGCGGTTCCCGGTCCACGTCCCGGCGGGGTCGCCGCACGGGCGGCTCCTGCGCGGGTACCTCGCGCTGCTCGCCGCGGAGCTGGACACGTTCGACGAGCCGGCGTGCGCGAGCGCGGCCAACGCGGCGCTCGAGCTCCTGCGCGCCGTGCTCGTGCCGACGGCCGGGGACCTGCGCGTCACCCTCCTTCCGCGGATTCGCGCGTTCGTCGACGCCCGGCTGCACGACGTCGACCTCGCGCCGGCGGAGGTGGCCGCCGCCCACGCGATCTCCGTCCGGACGCTCCACGCGCTGTTCGAGCCGAGCGGGGAGACGCTCGGTGGCTACGTCCGACGGCGACGCGTGGAGCAGGCGCACGACGACCTCCTCGCGCGGCCCGGCGTCCCGGTGTCGCGGATCGCCGCGCGTTGGGGGTTCCGCAGCACGGCGCACTTCTCCCGCACCTTCCGGGAGCTCCACGGGCAGACCCCGAGCGACGTCCGCGGCCGTGGACGAGCCCAGACGGCCGTCCCGTCGCCCTGACCCCGGCCCCTCCGGCGGGGTCCCGGCGCGCCGGGACCGGTCGCGTCGCAGCCGTCCGCGGTCGGCGCCGCGCTCAGGAGCGGAGGTACGCGAGGACCGCGAGGACCCGGCGGTGGTCGTCGGGCCGGTCCGCCAGCCCGAGCTTCCCGAACAGGCGCGAGACGTGCGTCTCGACCGTGCGCGGGGAGATCACCAGCTCGGTGGCGATCCCGGCGTTCGACCGCCCCTCGGCCATGAGTCGGAGGATCTCGCGCTCGCGGGGCGTCAGCTCCGCGAGCGGGTCGCTCGCCCGCAGGACGCCGATGACGTGGTGCACGATCGCCGGATCGATGACCGACTCGCCGGCCGCGACACGGGTGACGGCGTCCGCGAAGCGGTCGAGGTCGACGATCGACTCCTTCAGCAGGTACCCCCGGCCGGGGGTCCCCTGCTCGAGCAGGCGCGTGGCGAACGTCGGCTCGAGGTGGTCGGAGAGGATCAGGACGCCGACCGCGGGCGCGCGCTCGGCGAGCGCCGCGGCGGCCCGCAGGCCCTCGTCGGTGCCGGTGGGCGGCATCCGGATGTCCGCGACGACCGCGTCGGGCTCGTCGGCCGCCACCGCCCGCAGGAGCTCCTCGCCGTCCCCGGCCTCCGCCACGACCTCGAGCCCGCGCGCCGCCAGCGCCTTGCCGATGCCCTCGCGGATGAGCGTCGAGTCGTCGGCCACGATCACCCGCAGCCGTCGCGGATCCTGGAGCGCCGCGGCGAACGAGCCCGCCGAGAGGTCGGGCTTGTGGATGAAGCCCGCGGCGGCGATCCCGTCCAGGCGGCTCCCGTAGTCCTGCGCCTCGCGGCTGGACAAGAGCACCACGCGCGGGGCGGGCGAGGATCGCGAGAGCGCGTCGAGGATCGCGAGGCCGTCGGCGTCGCCGAGCTGCACGTCGAGCAGCACGACCTCGGGGGCGAGCCGCGCGCTCTGCTCGAGCGCCTCGTCGGGCGTCGCCGCCTCGCCCACCACGCGGTGGCCCGCGAGCTCGAGCATGCGGCGCGCGCGGGCCCGGAACGGCGCGTGGTCGTCGACGACGAGGACGTTCATCGGGCGTCCTCCGGGACGGGCACGGTCGCGCCGATCGTCGTCCCCGCTCCCGGCGGGCTGAGGATCCGCAGCGTGCCGCCGGCGGCGTCGATCCGGTCCGCGAGGCCGCTGATCCCGGACCCGGTCGAGGGCCGGGCTCCGCCGACGCCGTCGTCCTGGATCTCGAGCGTCACCGCGTCGCCGCGCCGGACGACCGTCACTGCCGCCTCGGACGCGCCGGCGTGCTTGGCGACGTTCGCGAGCGCCTCCGACGCGACGAAGTACAGCGCCGACTCCACCCCCGCCGGCAGCCGCTCGACGTCGACCGCGACGGTGACCGGGACCGGGGAGCGGTCGGCGAGCTGCCGGATCGCCGGCGCGAGACCATCGGAGTCCAGCACGAGCGGATGCAGGCCACGAGCCAGATCGCGCAGCTCGTCCAGCGCGCAGCGCAGGCCACGCTGGGCGTTCGCGGAGAGCTCCGCGAGCTCGGGCTGGCCGCTGCTCGTCGCGGCGTCCTCCAGGAGCCGGAGGTCCAGCTGCAGCGCGACGAGCCGCTGCTGCGCCCCGTCGTGGAGGTTCCGCTCGACGCGCCGCCGTTCCGTGTCGCCGGCCTTGATGATGCGGTCGCGCGACGCGCGGAGCTCCGCCTCGCGCGCGATCAGGTCGGTGCGCAGCGTCTCCCGCTCGCGGAGCCCGGCGAGCATCGCGTTGAAGTGCTGGGCGAGCGTCCCGCTCTCGTCCGAGCCGACCACCGGGATCGAGGCATCCAGGTCCCCGGCCTCGACGCGCGACGCCGCGGCGATGAGCTCGTCGACCGGCGCGACCCAGGCGCGGGCACGCAGCGCCACCACGACGCTCACGCTGGCGACGAGCGCGATCCCCACGGCCGCCGCGAGGGCGAACCGCTCCGCGCCGTCGTCGGTGACGCCGCCGAGCGCCCCGACGAAGAGCGCCGCGGTGAGCATCGGGATCGGCGTGAGCGCGACGGGCTGCACGGCGAGCGAGGGGCGGTGCTCCGGGACCTCGAAGGCGGCCGGGAGGTGGGCGAACAGCTCGCGGCGCAGCGGCAGCTGGAGCACGTCCGACATCGCGGTCAGCGCGGTGGTGACGCCGCCCATCGTCGTCACCGCCAGGACGAAGGCCGGGAACGCGAACCACCACGGTTGGTCGAGGATCAGCGCGAAGGAGATCGCGTTGAGCGGCGTGAGCGCGAGGAGGAGCCGGCCGAACCGACGGGCCCGCGGCGTGACGCCGACGAGGGCACGACAGGCCGCGGCGGCGCCCTCCGGCGTCGGGCGGGAGGAGGCCCACCCGAAGACCGGAGCCAGGTCGCGCCGCGCCCGGCCGAGGAACGGCAGCGCGAGCACGACGTAGACCGCGATCCAGGCGAGGCACGACACGAGCATCGTGGGTAGCGGGACGTCGAAGTACAGCGTGCCGCCGAGGCACATGAGCGCGCACACCGCGGCGGCGACGATGCCGGCCCAGACCGGGAGGAGCAGGAGGATGCGGGGGCCGAGACGGGCGTGGAGGAGGTCGAGCGTCCGGTCCGCCATGCGGCGCCATCGTAGACCTGGTCGGCCTCCGTGCTGGCACGGATCTCGGACGCGTGCCGGCCCCGATGTGCCCACGCCGGTCCTCCGGCAGGCTCCCTTGCCTGCCTGTCCTCTCGGTGATCCCGACCGGCGCGACGCGCGATCCGCTCGCCGTCGCACCACCCTGCCGGATCGACCCGACGGCCTTCATCGCGGCGCGTCGCGGCCGGTCGAACGCCGCGGACGTCGACGCGCGCGTGGACCTCGAGGGCTACGCCGACGCGCTGCTCGCGGCGGCCGAGCGCGCCGTCCCGGTCGTCGCTCGCCTCGACGAGGACGTGCGCACGCGGCAGGTCCGGCCCGTGCTGCGCGCGCTCGGCGACGCGCTCCTGCGGGCGACGCGGACGGGCGAGGCGGACCCGACGCTCGGCCCCGCCCTCCGTCGCGGCGTCACCGACCTCGTCGCGGTGTGGGGCCTGTCGGTCGACGACCTGGCGATGGTGCTCTCGCTGGCAGGCTCGGCGATGGTGGCGCAGCTCCTCCGCGACCGCTCCGCGACGGACCTCCTCGACGCGGTCGGGCGGACGGACGGCGTCGCGCGCCTCCTCGCGCGCGTCGTGGCCGCGGCGGAGGAGGTCGCGGGCGAGGGGCGCGGGCAGCAGGAGCGCGAGGTCCGCGAGCGCCTCGGCGGAGGGGCCTCGGCCGGGGTCGAGCCCGCCGACGACGAGCGGTGGTTCGTCGTGCGGTGCGCGGAGGCGTCCGTGCGCGACCACGCCGTCCTGGCCCGCTCCCTCCGCGACCGGGGGGTCACGGCGGCCACCGGCAGCGACCACGTGGTCGGGACCCTCGGCCCGGACACGGCCCTCCCACCGATCGAGGGTGCGGTGGTCGTGATCGAGGAGCACGGACGCGCCGCAGATCCCGAGGCACGCCGCCGGTCGCTGCTCGAGGTCGCCGACGCCGCCGATCGCGTCGGCGCCTCAGGGGTCATGAGCGACCACGACCTGCTGCCGCATCGGCTGCTCCTCGGCGCGCCTGCGTGGGCCGCGTCGCTCCGGGCCCGCGTCGCCGCGATCCGGGAAGGGGGACCCGCGTTGATCGAGGCCGCGGCTGCGTTCTGTCGGACCGGGAGCGTCCCCGACGCCGCCGCGATGCTGGGCGTCCATCGCGAGACCACCCGTGCGCGGCTGAAGCGCGTCGAGCGGCTCGGGGCGCTCGACCTGAGGACGAGCGAGGACCGGGCGGTGCTCCACCTGGCGCTGCTCGCCGCCGCGCTCGACCCGGCGCCCGCCGCGCCCGCGCCCGCCGGGCGGCGTCCCCGACCATCGACCGCGCGCGCCGCGTTCGAGGCGGTCGATCGCGACGCCCTGACCGAGCGGGCCGTCGCGATTCTCCGGCGGCGCGCCCTGGCGTCCGGTCTGGACGGGAGCGTCGACGAGGTCCGTCGCGCGCCGGTGCGCGAGGGACTGGCGGAGGTGCTGCGGCTCCTGCAGGAGGACGAGGCGGCTCCCTGGGTGGCGATGACCGCCGCGGGCAAGCGGCGGCTCGGGCAGCTCGCCTGCGGCGTACCGGTCGCGGACGCCCACGAGGCGTTCGCCGAGCTCGTGTCGCTGACGTGGCGAGCCGTCGTCGACGCGGCGCCCCGCGAGGACCGCCCGGCGCTCGCGGGGATCGTCGACCGGCACTGGGCGCTCGCCACGGCCACGCACGCGGTGCTCGACCTGGGCCGGTCGTCCGGGGGCTCGTGCGGCGACGCGCTCCGGTCGCTGCTCGACGGCGTCGGTCGGGACGTGCCGCGGCACGTGCTCGCCGCGCGGGCCCACGCGGCCGGGCTCGAGCTGGACGGGGAGTACCGTGCGCTGGCCGTCGTCGCCGGGCGCGCGTCGACCGCGTCCGCGCTCGCGATGACGCTGCGCGGGGCCGGCTGGGCCGCGGTCGCCCAGGGACGCGAGGTGCAGGCGATCGTCGCCGCGGACGTCACCGACGCGGCGCTCCGCACGCTGCTGCCCGTCCGGAGCGTGGGCTGCGCGAGCGAGGTCGCCTCGCTGCTGGACCTCGTCGCGGTGCTGACGCCGCTGCGGCGGCTCGTCGCCGCGCGGAACGACGGCCGGCGCGGTCTGCTCGATCCCGGGGACGAGGTGCTGGCGTTGCTCGTCCTGCAGCGACCCGACCTCGCCTCGATGCTGGAGCGTCGCGTCATGGGAGCGCTCGCCGGGCACAATCCGGCGCGCGGAGTCGACCTCGTGACGACCCTCGTGGGCTACGTCGGAGCGGGGCTGCGGCGGGGCCCGACGGCGGCGGCGCTGCACCTGCACCCGAACTCGGTCGACTACCGCCTGCGGACGATCGAGCACCGGACCGGGCTGTCGTTCGCCCGCCCGGAGGACGTGCTCGTCCTCTCGCTGGCCGTCGTCGCGCACCGGCTGTCGACGGCCGGCGCCACGCCGTGACCTGATCGCCGTCTCGCCGACGGGAGCGTTGCGCGGCCCGTGGCCGCGCTCCTCGCGCTCGGCGCCGACGCCGGTCAGGCGACGCCGGTCAGGCGGGTGGCCGTCGCGGCGAGGGAGAGGACGAGCACGTCCTGCGGACGGTCGAACGCCAGCCCGGTGACGCCGGAGATCACGCGCAGCCGGTAGTCGACCGAGTTCGGGTGCAGGTGCAGCGCCGTCGCCGTGGG
>JALRCL010000090.1 GCA_023268575.1 Patulibacter sp. | reverse complement strand
GCCGCGGGCGCCGCCGGTTCGGGCCCGTGGGCGATACGCTCTCCTGCACATGTTCGACGCCCTCTCGGAACGGCTCCAAGCGACCCTCGACGGCGTCCGCCAGCGCGGCACGCTCACCGAGGGCGACATCGACTCGGCGATGCGCGAGGTGCGCCTCGCGCTGCTCGAGGCCGACGTCAACTACAAGGTCGTGAAGTCCTTCACCGCGACGGTGAAGGAGCGGTGCCTCGGTGCCGACGTCCTCGGCCAGCTCAACCCCGGCCAGCAGGTCGTCGGCATCGTCCACGAGGAGCTCAAGGCGCTCCTCGGCGGCGAGACGATCGAGCTCGAGTTCTCCTCGCGTCCGCCGACGGTCATCCTCATGTCCGGCCTGCAGGGCTCGGGCAAGACGACCGCCGTCGGCAAGCTCGCGAAGCTCCTGAAGGAGGACAAGGGCTCTTCCGTGGCCGTCGCGGCCTGCGACGTCCAGCGCCCGGCCGCCGTCGAGCAGCTGCGCCTCGTCGGCGCGCAGGCGGGGGCGACGGTCTACGACCGGGGCACGGAGCTGCCGGCCCTCGACGTCGCCCGCTGGGCGCTGGACCAGGCCAAGCAGGACGGCAAGGACGTCCTGATCGTCGACACCGCGGGCCGCCTGCACGTCGACCAGGAGCTCATGGCCGAGCTCGTCGCGATCCGCGACGCCGTCCGGCCGCAGACGATCCTCCTGACCGTCGACGCGATGACCGGCCAGGACGCCGTGAACGTCGCCGAGCAGTTCCAGGCCGCCGCCGGCTTCGACGGCGTCGTCATGTCGAAGCTCGACGGCGACGCCCGCGGCGGCGCCGCCCTGTCGGTGAAGGCCGTCACCGGCAAGCCGATCCTCTTCGCGTCGACCGGCGAGAAGCTCGGCGACTTCCAGGTCTTCCACCCGGACCGCATGGCCCAGCGGATCCTGGGCATGGGCGACGTCCTGACGCTCGTCGAGCGGGCGCAGCAGCAGTTCGACGAGCGCGACGCGAAGGACCTCGAGCGCAAGTTCCGTCGCAACGAGTTCACGCTCGAGGACTTCCTCAAGCAGATGAAGATGATCCGGCGGATGGGGCCGCTGTCCAAGGTGATGGGCATGCTCCCCGGCGTCGGTCAGCAGCTGCAGGGTCAGCAGATCGACGACCGCGAGATGGACCGCGTCGAGGCGATCATCTTGTCGATGACCGTCAAGGAGCGCCGGCACCCCGAGCTGATCAAGGGCTCCCGGCGCCTGCGGATCGCGAAGGGCTCGGGCACGAGCGTCCAGCAGGTCAACCAGCTCGTGAAGAACTTCCAGCAGATGCGCAAGCTCATGAAGCAGATGAGCAAGGGCGGCATGCGCGACCTCGGCGCGCTGATGAACGGCCAGGGCGGCGCGGGCCTCCCCGGCGGCGGTGCCGGCGGCCAGGCCGGGATCCCCGTGCGCGGGGGCGGACGGGCCGCCCGCCGCCGCAAGCGGTGAGCCGGTAAGGTGTCCCGTCTTGGCGCCGGCCGGCGGACCTGATCCTGCCCGCTGCTGCGCCGGTTTCGCCTTTCCGAGCATCGACCGAGGATTTCCGTGGCTGTCGCACTGAGGCTCACCCGCGTGGGGAGCAAGAAGAACCCCGTCTGGCGCGTCGTCGCCACCGACTCGCGCAACAAGCGCGACGGGCGCTTCATCGAGCTGGTCGGGCGCTACGACGCCCAGACCGAGCCGTCGACGATCGTGCTCGACGAGGAGCGCATCCAGCACTGGCTCAGCGTCGGCGCCCAGCCGTCGGACGCCGTGAAGAAGCTCCTGCGCTCGCAGGGCATCAAGGCCTGACGCCCCCGGAGCCTGCCGTGGTCGACGAGCTGCTGGCGGACCTCACCCGGGCGATCGTCGACGATCCCTCGGCGGTCGAGGTCCAGCGGTCCGACGACGACGATCAGGCGATCGTCCTCGAGCTGCGGGTCGCCGAGGACGACTACGGCAAGGTCATCGGGCGTGGCGGTCGCACCGCGTACGCCCTGCGCACGGTGGTGAAGGTCGTCGCCGCGCACCACGAGCAGCGGGTCCTCGTCGACATCGTCGACGACGAGGACTGACGCGCGCCTTGCCCGACGAGGAGCGCACCCCGGCCGCTGCGGCGGCCGACGAGCACGTCGCGGTGGGTCGCGTCGGCAAGGCCCACGGCCTCGACGGCGCCTTCCACGTCACGCGGCCGCGGCTCATCTCGCTCCGGGCGGGCGACGAGGTCGTCGTCGCCGGGACGCTGCGGCGCATCGCGCGCCGGGGCGGGACCGAGGAGCGTCCGACCCTCGTGCTCGAGGACGTCGTCGGCCGGGAGGCCGTCGAGGCGCTGCGCGGCAGCGACCTGCTCGTCCCGCGGGCGGCGCTGCCGCCCCTGGACGACGACGAGTTCTGGCCCGAGGACCTCGTCGGCCTCGTGGTCCGCTCGCGGGCCGGCAGCGACGTCGGCACGGTGGGCCAGGTCCTCGGGCTGCCCTCCTGCGACGTGCTGGAGGTCCGTCGCCCGGGCGGCGGAGACCTGCTCGTCCCGCTGACCCACGACGCCGTGCCGGAGCTCGACCTCGAGGCGGGCGTCGTCACGGTCGACCTCGACTTCCTCGACGAGCCGGAGCCCGGCGCCGGCGAGGGCTGACGTGCAGGTCGACGTCGTCACGCTCTTCCCCGAGTGGTTCGACTGGTACCGCGACCAGCGCCACGTGCGCAACGCGCTGGCCGCCGGGCACGAGCTGCGGACCTTCAACCCGCGCGACCACACCGTCCTCTCGGGCCGCCAGGTCGACGACACGCCGTTCGGCGGCGGCGCCGGGATGGTCCTGCGCGTGGACGTCATGGAGCGGGCGCTGCGCGGGATCTACGACGAGGACCCCGTCGACCTGCGGACCCACCGTCGGGTCGTGGCGCTGACGCCGGGCGGGCGGGTGCTCGACGACGCGCTCGTCGACGAGCTGGCGGCCGAGCCGGACGGCATCACGCTCCTGTGCGGGCGCTACGAGGGCTTCGACGAGCGGATCCTCGAGCACTTCTGCACCGACGCGGTCTCGATCGGGCAGTACGTGCTGGCCGGCGGCGAGCTCGCGGCGATGGTCGTCGCGGACGCCGTGCTGCGCAAGCTGCCCGGCACGCTCGGCCACGAGGACTCGGCCGTCGAGGAGAGCTTCAGCGCCGCGCTCGACGGCGACCCGGAGTACCCGCACTACACGCGACCGGCCGAGCACCGCGGCTGGGCGGTGCCGGACGTCCTGCTCTCGGGGCACCACGAGCAGATCCGTCGCTGGCGCCGCGAGCGCAGCCGCGAGCGGGGGGACGCCGGCTTGCGCCTCGACCGTCCGGACGCCGCCCCGCCGGACGCGCGCGACCCGTCGCGCGAGGGCTGAGGGCGCGGGTTCGACGGGCGGCCAGGCGCGGCGCGCCGGACGCAGGACCTTCGCTAAGGTGTCGACCCTTGCCCGGACCCGCGCCCCTGCGCGTTCCCGACCGTCCGGGCCACCTCGCCGATGACCACCGTGATCGAGAAGCTCGAGCAGAGCCAGCTCCGCAGCCACCCCGACTTCCAGCCCGGTGACCGGGTGCGGGTCCACTTCCAGGTGGTCGAGGGCACCCGCCGCCGTACGCAGGTCTTCGAGGGCATCGTCATCAAGCGCCAGGGCCACGGCGCTCGCGAGACGTTCACCGTGCGCAAGCAGTCCTTCGGCGTGGGCGTCGAGCGGACGTTCCCGCTCAGCTCGCCGAAGATCGAGAAGATCGAGGTCGCGGCGCGCGGCGACGTGCGCCGGGCGAAGCTCTACTACCTGCGCGGCCGCGTCGGCAAGGCGGCCCGCGTGCGCGAGAAGCGCTACGTCGCTCCGGAGGCCGCGGCGCCCGTCGCCGCCGAGCCCGAGGTCGAGGAGGCGGCGGTCGAGGCCCCCGCTCCCGAGGTCGAGGAGACGGCCGTCGAGGCCGCCGCTCCCGAGGCGCCGGAGGCCGAGGCGCCCGCGACCGACGCCGAGGCCGACGCCTCCGGCGAGTCCGCCGAGAAGTAAGCCCGGTCCCGACGCGTGGCCGACGAGATCTCCGGCGGCCCCGTGCGCTCGGAGCCGTCCTCGGACGGCCCGAGCGCGCCGGGCGGCGCCGCTCCGAGCGCGGCCGCGGCCCCCGGTCGCAAGAAGCGTCGCCTCAACCCGATCGTGGAGCTCGTCGGCCTCGTCGCCATCGCGCTCCTGCTCGCGCTCGGGATCCAGTCGTTCGTCGTCAAGCCGTACCAGATCCCCAGCGAGTCGATGCTGCCGACGCTGAAGGTCGGCCAGCGCGTCCTCGTGGACCGGATCTCCGAGCGGCTCGGGTCCGACCCGAAGGTCGGCGACATCGTCGTCTTCCACCCGCCGAAGGGCGCCGAGCCCTCCTCCTCGGGGCTCTCGAACGGCGGCGACGCGGTCTGCGTCGACCGCGACAACATCCCTCAAGGCCGCCCGTGCGCCGGGACGGTCGGCGGCGAGTGGAAGAGCGAGAACTTCATCAAGCG
>JALRCL010000056.1 GCA_023268575.1 Patulibacter sp. | reverse complement strand
AGGCCAAGTGGGGGGAGGACGTCCCGGCCGCCGAGCATGCCCGCATCCGTTCGGCCGACGCGTGTTACGCCTCCTCCTCGATGGCCGTCGCCTTGGCGAAGCGCCACGACGCCCGCCTGCCGCCCGAGGTCCCCGACACGGCCCTCGGCCACGCGGCCGGCGTCCCGGCGGTCTCGGCGCTGCGCGCGGGCCTCGACCTGCACCCCGCGGTGACGTTCCTCGTCGGCGAGAACGGCTCGGGCAAGTCGACGATCGTCGAGGCGCTCGCGGTGGCCGCCGGCCTGAACCCCGAAGGCGGCGGCAGCGGCATGCGCCACGCCACGGCGCCGTCGCACAGCCCGCTCGGGGACCAGCTCGTGCTGACCCGCGGGAGCCGCCGTCCCCGCACCGACTTCTTCCTCCGCGCCGAGAGCGTCTTCACGCTCGCCACCGCGCTGGACGAGCTCGCGCGCGAGCCGATGAACGGCGACGTGCTGGGGCCCTACGGCGACGTCTCGCTGCACGCCGTGTCGCACGGCGAGTCGTTCCTCGCCATCGCCCACCACCGCTTCGGTCCGGAGGGGCTGTACGTGCTGGACGAGCCGGAGTCGGCGCTCTCGCCCGGCAACCAGCTCGCCCTGCTGCGTCGCATCGACGCGCTCGTCGCGGCGGACTCGCAGTTCGTCATCGCGACGCACTCGCCGCTGCTGGTGGCGTATCCGAACGCGCGTATCCTGCTCTGCGACGACCGTGGGCTGCACGAGATCGCCTACGACGAGGTCCCGTCCGTCGTGACCATGCGGCGATTCCTCGACGGTCCGGCCACCGCCGTGGCCGAGGCGCTCGCCGGCGAGGCCGGGGCGGCGCGCGACGACGACGCCGGCTGAGCCGGCGGGCTCGAACCGCGAGCTGGCGGAGCGGCGGCGATGAGTCGGCGCGTCGGCGTCGGTCTGCACCGGCAAGATGCAGGACGTGCCCTCCCCCGCCCCTCCCCCCGCCGACGTGGACGCCGCGAACGCCCTCGCGATCGATGCGCGGGGCCTCGTGAAGCGCTACGGCGCCGTCGAGGCGCTCCGCGGCCTCGACCTGCAGGTCCCGGCCGGGGCGATCTTCGGCCTCCTCGGCCCGAACGGCGCCGGCAAGTCGACGACGGTGAAGATCCTCACGACGCTCGCCGCCCCGACCGCGGGCACCGCGACGGTCGCCGGTGCCGACATCGGTCGCGAGCCGCAGGTGGTGCGCACCCGGATCGGCGTCGTCTCGCAGGCCTCCGGCACGGACATCTCGCTGACCGGGCGCGAGAACCTCGTCCTGCAGGGCCGCATCCACGGCCAGTCGAAGGCCGAGGCGGGAGCGCGGGCCGACGCCCTGCTGGAGCGGATGGCGCTCGCCGGCGACAAGGACCGCGTGGTGCGCGGCTACTCCGGCGGCATGCGCCGGAGGATCGACATCGGGACGGCGCTCATGCACGCCCCGCAGGTGCTCTTCCTCGACGAGCCCACGACCGGGCTGGACCCGGAGATCCGTGCCGAGATGTGGCAGCTCGTCCGCGGCCTCGCCGACGACGGGATGACCGTGCTGCTCACGACGCACTACCTCGAGGAGGCCGACCAGCTCGCCGCGGAGCTGGCGATCGTCGACCGCGGGCGGGTCGTCGCGAAGGGCTCGCCCGCCGCGCTGAAGGCGCAGCTGCAGGGCGACGCGATCGTCGTCGAGCTTGTCGATCCCGCGCCGTCGGACGTCCAGGACGCGCTGAGCGGCATCGTCACCGGCCTCGACGAGGTGACCGTCGACGGGCGCACCGTCCGCGCGCGCGTCGAGCACGGCGCGACCGCGACGCCCCAGGTGCTCCAGGCGCTCGAGGCCCGGTCGCTGGCCGTCGCGTCGATCACCGTCTCGCGCCCGTCGCTGGACGACGTCTACCTGCGCCACACCGGCCGCGCGTTCCACGAGGCCGACCAGGCCGCCGAGGACCCGGCCACCGCCCCACCGGCCGCCGCCGCGACCGCCGAGGAGTCCCGATGAGCACCATCGCGCAGAGCCGCCACTTCGCCTACCGCTCGCTGCTGACGCTCTGGCGCCAGCCGTGGTGGATCGCCGTCACGCTCGTCCAGCCGATCGTCTGGCTCGTCCTCTTCGGCGCCCTCTTCAAGAGCGTCACCCGCATCCCGGGCTTCGCCGGCGACGACTTCATCCAGTACATCGCCCCCGGGGTCATCGTCATGACCGCGTTCTTCTCGGCCGGCTGGGCCGGGATGGGCCTGCTGAACGACATGCAGGAGGGCGTCGTGGACCGGTTCCTCGTGACGCCCGCGACCCGGACCGCGCAGCTGCTGGGGCGGATGGTCCAGGGGGCCGTCTCCGTCGTCGTCCAGGCGCTGATCATCGTCGTCCTGGCGCTGCTCATGGGCGCCTCGTTCCCCGGCGGGCCGCTCGGGATCCTCGTCCTGCTGCTCGTGTCGATCCTCATCGCCACCGCGGTGGCGGCGCTCTCGTTCGCCCTCGCGCTCGTGAGCGGCAAGGAGGAGACGGTGATCGCGGTCATGAACTTCTTCATGCTCCCGCTGACGTTCCTCTCCACGGCGTTCCAGCAGCGGCAGCTCATGCCGGACTGGATGCAGACCGTCGTCCAGTTCAACCCCCTGAACTGGGCGATCGACGCCGCCCGCTCGGTGACCCTCGACGTTCCCGTGGACCTGACGGAGGCCGGTGGCGCGGACTGGGGCGACATCGGCCTGCGCGTCCTGTGGCTCGTGCTCCTCGTCGTGCTCTGCCTCCGCGTGACGAACCGCGCGTTCGCCGCGTACCAGCGCCGGGTCTGAGCCGGCGCGGCGCGGTCCGGCGGTCGGGTGCGGCCGCCGGACCGACGCGAGGAGCCACCACGCGAGCGCCGGCTCACGCGCTCGCCGCAGGTCCATCGGCTCGTCGCAGCGAGCCGCGTCCGACGCGCCATCCCCGGAGCCGCGGCGCCCGCGGCCGGTGGCGTCAGCGACGGCGGCGACGACGACCGCCGCCGCCCTCCTCGCGGCGACGCTGGCGCTCGGCGATCCGCTCGAGCGCGGCCTCGCGAGCGGCGAGCAGCCGCTCGGCCTGCTCGCGGCGGGCCTGGCGCGCCTGACGGGCGGCGTCCTCCTCCTCCGGCGAGGGGCGGCGGACGCCGTAGGCCTCCAGCCGCGACTCCCGTGCGGCCGGCGGACCGCCCGTCTGCGGATCGCCGGTGCCGTAGGGATCCTCGAAGGCCCCCGGCTGCGCCGCCTCGACGTCGAAGAACGCCGGCGCATCGGCCGGGCGCTGGGCGCCGTGCGCGCCCGGATCGCCGACGCCGGGGCCCACGCCGTGCGCGCCACCCGCGCCGTACGGATCGTGCCCCCCGGGCGGGGCCGCGCCGGCGGACGCGTCGCCGCGCGGGGCGGCCGTCTCGCCGACTCCCGCCGGACGATGGCTGCCGGTCGTCCACCACGGGGCGCTCGCGCC
This sequence comes from Patulibacter sp., assembly GCA_023268575.1. Classification (GTDB taxonomy): domain Bacteria; phylum Actinomycetota; class Thermoleophilia; order Solirubrobacterales; family Solirubrobacteraceae; genus Patulibacter. The sequence continues at coordinate 1,655 of JALRCL010000056.1, read as the reverse complement.
GGGCGACGGCCACGGCGGCTGGAGCGTTCCCTCGCCGCGATCGGCGGCGGTCGGCCACTCGGCGGCGGCGTCGTAGGGGGCGGCACCGACCGGCGTGCTGGGCGCCGGACCGGGTCGCGCGCCGCCGCGGGCAACCAGCCCACCGGCTCCGGGGTCCGCCCCTGCAGCGGGATCCGGTGCGGAGCGGTCGTCCGGCCGCGCGCCGCCACCGGCCATCCGATCCGCATCGCCCCCGGCGGGATCCGGCGCGGAGTCGACGTCGTCGGGCCGCTCGCCGCCACGACCGGCCCAGTGACCGGTTCCGGGCGCGGCGCCCGCAGCGGGGTCCGGCGCGGGACCGGCGTCGCTGGCGTCGGCCTCGGCGGACGGCGCGCCCGGGGCCGGGTGCACGAGCCGCCGACGCGCGCCCGCGCCCCGTGGCGGGACGATCCGGGTCGGGGCCTCGGCGCCGGGGGCCACGCCCGGCTCCGCGGACGGGTCCGCGACGGCGTCGGCCGGCGGCGCCGCGCTCAGCGGCACCGTCTCGGTCCCGGACGCGTCGTCGCGCTGGGCCTCCGGCGCGCGGCCGAAGCCGGCATCGACCGTCGGCCGCGTCGACCGGCCGCCGCGCACCGCCGGAGCGTCCCGGCGGACGCCGCGTCCGGTGCGCGGGGAGGCCGTGCCCGGCGCGCCCTCCGCCGCCGTGCCCGTCGGCCCGCCGCCCGCGCCGTGGCCGCCGCCCCCGCGCGGATCGACGCCCCGCCGTCCGGCGCCCGTAGCGCGGCGCGCCGGTCGACCGCCACCGCCCCCGGGCAGGTCGGGCAGGGTCGCCGGCCCGCCGCCGGCCACCACGGGCCCGGGCACGAGCGCCACGAGCCCCCCGGCGATCGCCCGTGCGACCGTGGACGCGAGCACGAGCGGCCACGCGAGGAGCTCGAGCAGGCGGCCGAGCACGCGCACCGGGGCGCTGGCGGCGAGCCGCGAGGCGAGCCGCGCCCCCGGCAGGCGCCCCGCAATACCGCCGAGCCGCGCGCCGAGCCGGACGAAGCGCGCGCCGGCGGCATCGAGCTCGCGCAGCCGCAGCTCGCGGGCGAGCCCGACGTACGTCACCGCCCCGGCGATCACCGCGAGGCCGAGGAAGGCCATCGTCACCGTCGAGCGCTCGGTGCCGAGCGCGACGTGGTCGGCGCCGACGCGGCCGAGCAGCGCGACGCCGGTCGCCACCCCGACGGCGACCACGGAGGCGACGAGGACCTGGATCAGCGAGCGCACCACCGGCAGCAGCCCCAGCGGCCCACCGGTCTCGCGGCGCAGGAGCCGGATCTGCAGGCCGACGAGGGCGACGTTGCCGACGAACGTCCCCAGCACGATGCCGGCGATCCCGAGCGGGCGATAGAGCGCGAGCGACGCGATCGTCGCCGCGACGAGGCTGCCGAGGGCCAGGCCCGTGTTCGCCCACGGGCGCTGGAGGGCGAAGAACGTCCGGCTGAGCAGGAGGCTCACGCCGTTCAGCGCGAGGCTCGCCCCGAACCAGACGAGCGCGACCGTCGTCGCGTCGGTGTTCTCGTCGGTCCACTTCCCGCGCTGGAAGAGCGTCGCGATGATGTCGTGCGAGATCACCGGGCTCATGAAGAGCAGCCCGACCGGAACGAGCAGGACGACGATCTGCCCCATCC
>JALRCL010001046.1 GCA_023268575.1 Patulibacter sp. | reverse complement strand
GTGGACGAGACGGCGGACATCCTGGCCGTGCTGCGACGGCGCTTCCCGGCCATCCGCGGGCCGCAGAAGGACGACATCTGCTACGCCACGACGAATCGCCAGATGGCGGTGAAGCAGCTCGCCGCGCAGTGCGACCTCGTGCTCGTCATCGGCTCGCGCAACTCGTCGAACTCCCTCCGGCTCGTCGACGTCACGCGGGAGCTCGGCACCGACTCCTACCTCATCGACAACGCCCGCGAGGTCCAGGAGGAGTGGCTCGTCGGGCGGCGGACGATCGGCATCACCTCCGGCGCCTCGGCCCCGGACGAGCTCGTGGAGGAGCTCGTCGACCTCTTCCGCGGCCGCGGCACCGCCGACGTGCGCGAGCTCGAGGTGGTGCGCGAGGACGTCCGATTCATGCTGCCCAAGGCGATCCGCGTCGCGCGCGCCGAGGCCGTCGGCGCCTGACCCGCCGACGCGCTTGCGCCCGGCCGACGCGGAGGCGACGCCCGACGGGCTCCTCGAGCCCGGACGCGCGACGCTCGTCCTCTCCGACCTGCACCTCGGTGCGGCGCGCGGCGACGACGTCCTCCGTCACGCCGGTGCGGCGCGCGAGCGCCTCGTCGCGGCGATCGGCGCCGTCGAGCGCGTCGTGCTCGCCGGCGACCTGCTCGAGCTGCGCCACGGCCCCGCGCCGCTCATCCTCGACCGGGCCCGCGAGACGCTCGGTGCGCTCGGCGCCGCCCTGCGTCGCGACGGCGAGATCGTCGTCCTGGCCGGCAACCACGACCACCGGCTCCTGCGCCCGTGGCTCCACGCCCGGCGCCTGGCGGGCACGCCCCTGCCGGTGGCCGCCCTCGCCGAGCCGCACGAGGTCTCGCCGCTCGCCGGTGCGGTGGCCGAGGCCCTGCGCGCCGGCCACGGCGGGGACGGCCCGCGCGTCCGCTACGCGTACCCCGGCGTCTGGGTCGCCCCGCCGACGGACGGGCGCGGAGGCGTCTACGTCACCCACGGCCACTACCAGGACGTCGTCTGGCGGATGCCGACGGTCGAGCGGCTCGTCGCCGCGGTCGTCGCCCGCGCGCAGGGCGTTCCGCCGGGCGAGGCGCGGACCCCGGAGGAGTTCGAGCGCCTGCTCGCGCCGGGCTACGGCTGGCTCGACGGGATGGCCGAGTACGCCCGCACGGCGACGGCGAGCGCGTCGCAGCGAACGTCCAGCGGCGTCTGGGAGGCGCTGAACCACGGACGGGGCGCCCGCGCCCGGGCGCTGCGCGTCGCGGTGCCGGCCACCGTCCGCGCGCTGACGCGGATCGGGCTCGGCGACCTCGAGCACCGGCTCGATCCGGACACGCTGCGGATCGGCGGCCTCCGCGGCATGGCGCGGATGGTCGACGCGCTCGGGATCCGCGCCGACCACGTCGTCGTCGGGCACCTGCACCGAGCCGGCCCGCTGCCCGGCGACGCGGCATGGGAGTGGCGGACCGAGCACGGCGGCCGGCTGTGGAACAGCGGTTGCTGGGTCCACAACGGGGCACCGCTGAGCGGCGAGGGACCGGGGTCGCCGTACTGGCCCGGTCGCGCCGTGCGGATCGACGCCGACGGGCGCCCGGAGCTGCTGGGCCTGCTCGACGGGCTCCTCGACCCGTGGGAGGGCCAGGACGAGCGTCCCGCCCACGCCCGGGTGGGCTGAGCCCCGCCGCTCGGCCGGGGTCCCCCGATCTTCGGGTCGCCTCGCGGCCGATCGTCGGTGGAGCCGGCTCAGGCGGCGGGCGGCGCGAGGCCGGGCGCGAAGCTCACCTCGTGCACCGTGGTGCCCGGCGCGGCGGCGAGCTCGAGCACGCCGCGGACGGCGTGGGGGTGGGCCAGCAGGAGGTGCGCCCCTGGGGCGTCGATGACGACGGTCTCGCCGTTGACGACCACGGCGCCCGCCTCGCCCTCGGGCGGCTCGACGACCGCCCAGACCTCGCCGCCGACGTACTCGCCGGACCAGGCGCCCGGCTGGTCGGGCGTCGGCAGGACGATCAGGGCGTCGTCGTCGTCGACGGGACGCAGCGGGGCCAGTGGCTCGTCGTCGCGACCGAGCAGCTCGAGGATCGCCAGCTCGGTCTCGCGGAAGCCGCCCTCGCCGTGCTGGTAGTCCACGAGCCAGCTCTCGCCGTCGAAGAGGTAGCGCGAGGGCCAGCCCGGCGCCTCGTACTCCTTGAAGTACCCGGCGTCGTCGTCGACGAGGACCGGGAAGGTCACGCCGAGGCGCGCACAGGCCGCCTCGACGGCCTCGCGGCCCCGGGAGAGGTCCGTGGCGGGCGTGTGCACCCCCACGACCCGCAGGCCGTGCTCGGCGTAGCGATCGTGCCAGGCCTGGAGGTGCGCGAGGCCGCGGACCGACGCCGGCCGGCAGAAGTCCCAGAACTCGACGAGGACCGGTCGACCGCGCTGCTGGTCGAACCGCAGCATCGCGACGTTCACCCACCGCGCGGGGCGGGGGAACGGCGGGGCGGGGATCGCTCGCTCGGGCGCGCGCATCGGGCGAGCCACGGTAGCGCCGCGGGAGGTCCGGTGCGGCGCGACCGTCGCACCGCGCGACGCCGGGCGGGTGGGCGCGCCTACCATCCGGCCGATGCTGCGCCGGTCACCCTCCGCGCGTCGATCGCGGCTCGTCCCGGCGGTCGCGGCGCTGCTCGCCGTCGGTGCGCCGGCGCTCGCGGTGCCGGCCGCAGCCGACGCCCACGGCCTGGCGGGCGGCCGGGAGCTGCCGATCCCGGAGTGGCTGTTCGCCTGGGCCGCGGCGATCGTCCTCGTCGTCTCCTTCGTGGGGCTGACGGTCCTCTGGCACCGCCCGCGGCTCGCGGCCCTCGCCGAGGGCCGGGCGCTGCGGGTGCCCGTCGGCGCGCAGGTCGCCGGGCACGTGGCGCTCGGCGCGCTCGGCGTCGGCCTCTACGGGCTCACGATCTGGGCGGGGCTCAGCGGGATCGACAACCCGCAGTCCAACCTCGCGCCGACGATGGTCTACGTCGGGTTCTGGGTCGGCGTCCCGGTGCTCTCGCTCGTCGTCGGCGACGTCTGGCACGCGATGAGCCCGTGGCGCGCGATCGCCGATGCCGGAGGCTGGATCGCCCGGCGGGCCGGCGGTCGGGACGCGCTGCCGGCGCCCCTGCGCTACCCGGAGCGGGTCGGCGCGTGGCCGGCCGCCGCCGTGCTGCTCGTCTTCGCGTGGCTCGAGCTCGCGGCCGGCAACCGCGACGACCCCCAGCTCCTCGGCGTGCTCGCGCTCCTCTACGGCGCGGCGATGCTCGTCGGCTGCGGGCTCTACGGAACGGCGTTCCTGGACCGGGCCGACGGCTTCGGGCGCTACTTCGGTCTCGCCGCGACGCTCGCCCCGGTGCACTGGGAGCGCGGTCTCGTGCGCCTGCGGGCGCCGGGCAGCGGCCTGGCGACGATCGAGCCGAGCCCGGGGCTCGCGGCCGTCGTCCTGACGCTCATCGGCACGACGACCTTCGACGGCATCTCCAACGGGGAGCTCTGGTCCTCCGACGGCGCGCTCGGCACGACGCTGGAGGACCTGTTCGGCGATCTCGGCCTCGGGGCCTCGAACGCGGCCACGGCGGCGGCGACCGTCGGGATCCTCCTCGCCGTGGGGCTCGTGACGCTCTTCGTGCGCCTCGGCGTCGCCGGCGTGCGCAGCGTGGATCGCGAGCGGCTGCGCGACGTCGACCTGCTCGGGCGCTTCGCCCCGACGCTCGCGCCGATCGCCATCGGCTACGCGGTCGCCCACTACGTCTCCCTGCTGCTCATCCAGGGGCAGGCGCTCGGGTTCCTGCTGTCGGACCCGCGGGGCGACGGCTCGAACCTCTTCGGCACGGCCGGCTGGGGCGTCGACTACGGGATCATCTCGCCCGAGGCGACCTGGTACCTGCAGGTCGCCGCGCTCGTCGGCGGCCACGTCGCCGGCCTCGTGGCCGCCCACGACCTCGCCCTGCGGACGTTCCGCGGTCCCCGGGCCGCCGTGCGCTCCCAGTACTGGATGCTCGCCGTGATGGTGGCCTTCACGTCGCTCGGGCTATGGTTGCTCTCGTGACGCCCCTCGCGCACGCCGGCCACTGGTACCACGTCCTCCTGTACCTGGCACCCGTCCTCTTCGTCGCCGGCGGCCTCTGGTACGCCGGGCGGCGCATGCCCGACGAGGACGCGCTCGAGGACGAGGGCGACGAGCTGCTCGACGGCACGTCCCACCCCTGAACGTCCCGCGCCGCTCGCGCGCCCGCGGGACGGCGCAGCGCCGTCGGCGGACGCCGTGGCCGGTCGCCGGATGTCGCGGCGTCGGGTCCGCCGGCCCGGTGCGGCGGGGGCACCGGATCGGGCGCCCGGTCGTGCTCGGTCGTTTGTCCAGCGCGGCTCCCGGGAAGTGTCCGAGGCGCCGATAGCCTTCTCGACACGACGGTCCGACGAGCGCTCGGTGGCGTTGCGCACAGGTCGCGCAACCTCCCGCCGACTCCGGGGTTCACCGGGGTGAGCGCGCCGAGGACCGGCGCCCGCGAACCCACTCCAGCCCCATGCGCACCTGCGACACCCCCGAGCTCCACGTGCTCCTCGACTCGGTCGCCGACACGCACGAGATCGTCGTGCGGCGCGCCGACGAGGACGACGTCCTCCGCGCGGCCTGGCTGGCGGCGCGCGATGACGTCCGCGACGCCTGGACGGCGTGGTCCCGGCAGCCGAGCGACGAGCGGTGGGCGGTGTACGTCGCCGCGCGCGATCGCGAGGACGCCGCCGTCGCCGTGATCCGCGCCCAGCTCGTCTGAGCAGGGAGGGGGTCGCGCGTCAGCGGCCGGTCGCCGCGTCCGACGACGCGCGCGCCTGGAGCACCCGCACGTCGTGCAGCAGGTCGTCGTCGGTGAGCTTGTCCGCCGGGAACGCGACCTGCTGGCGGCCCTGCGCGTCGAGCAGCACGACGTAGGCGTTGTGCTCGAACCCGTCGCCCTGCGGGCGGATGCCGTAGGCCCGCCACACGGGGCCGAGCTCCCGGCGCGAGCCGAGCAGGAAGCGCATCCGGTTCCCGAGGCGCATCTTGTTCAGGAACCGCTGCGCCGAGCTGGGCGTGTCGCCCTCGGGGTCGACGCTGATCGCGATCGACGGGACGGGATCGTCGAGCCGGTCCAGCGCACCGGCGATCTGGCGCGCCATGACCGGGCAGGTGTCCTCGCAGGTGCTGTAGAGGAACGTCAGGATCACGGGACGCCCGCGCAGCTGCGCGAGCGTCGTGGCGCGACCGCGCTGGTCCGGGAGCCGGAAGGCCGGCGAGGGGTGACCGCCGCGGGACGCACCGGCGAACGGCGAGGTCGCGCTGATCACCCCGTCCGCGAGCTCCTGCCGGTCCGACGCCGGCCGAGCCAGGGCGAGGACAGCGGTCACGCCCAGGGCGATCAGGCAGGTGACGACGAGGCCGAAGAGGACGCGGGGGTGCACCGAGGAGCGAGAGTACGGCAGGATCGAGGATCCCGTCCTCCCCGCACCCGCTCGCCGGGCCCGCCGTGGACGGATCGGCGCCGGGGATCTGCGGGGGCCTGCGCGCACCCATTGCTACATTTTGTAAAGCGTCTATTCCGATGGATCTTCAGGTGATGGCATGACCCCCTCCGGCGCGGAGTTCGTCCGCCAGGTCAAGAGCGCGGTCGACGAGGTCGACCCGACGCAGGTCCACGAGGTCCTCTGGGACCCGGACGTCGCGATCATCGACGTCCGCGAGAGCGACGAGGTCGCCGCCGGCAAGCTGCCCGGGGCCGTCCACGTCCCGCGTGGCTTCCTCGAGTCCCGCATCGACGGGGCCGTCGGCGACCGCGCCAAGCGCGTCGTCCTCTACTGCGCCTCGGGCAACCGGTCGGCGCTCGCCGCGCGCACGCTGAAGGAGGACCTCGGCTACGAGCGCGTCGAGTCGATGACCGGCGGCTACACGCTGTGGAAGGACCGCGGGTACGAGGTCGACGTCCCGCGCAGCCTCACCGCCGAGCAGCGCGAGCGCTACAGCCGCCACATCCTCATCAACGAGGTCGGCATCGACGGGCAGCTGAAGCTCATCGACGCGAAGGTCCTCCTCATCGGGGCCGGGGCCCTCGGCTCGCCGAACGCGCTGTACCTCGCCGCCGCCGGCGTCGGCACCCTCGGGATCGTCGACGACGACGTCGTCGACCTCTCGAACCTCCAGCGCCAGGTCGTCCACGGCACGGCGACGATCGGCGTGCCGAAGGTCGAGTCGGCCGCGCAGCGGATCAACGACCTCAACCCCGAGGTGAAGGTCGTCCAGCACCAGCAGCGGCTCGAGGCCGACTCGGTCCTCGAGCTCTTCCGCCAGTACGACGTGATCGTCGACGGCACGGACAACTTCCCGACGCGCTACCTCATCAACGACGCGGCCGTCCGCCTGGGCAAGCCGGTCGTCAGCGCCGCGATCCTCGGCTTCGAGGCCCAGCTGTCGGTGTTCGACACGGCGCACGACGGCCCGTGCTACCGCTGCCTCTTCCCGACCCCGCCGCCTGCCGAGCTGGCCCCGTCCTGCGGCGCCAACGGCGTGCTCGGCGTCCTGCCGGGGACCGCGGGCCTGCTGCAGGCCACCGAGGTCATCAAGCTCATCATCGAGCAGGGGGACTCGCTGCGCGGCCGCCTGCTGATGTACGACGCGCTCGCCGCCGAGATGCGCGAGGTGAAGGTCCGCCGCGACCCGGAGTGCCCCGTGTGCTCGCGCGACCCCGCGTCGATCTCCGACGAGGAGATGGGCGTCTTCCCGGACTACGAGGCGTTCTGCGCGGCCGCCGGCTGAGCAGCGGCCGAGCCCTCTACGATCAGGAACCCATGGCCACGATCCGCATCCCCCCGGTGCTCCGCCCCGCCGTCGGCGGCGAGCGTCAGGTGTCCGCCGACGGCGCGACGGTCCGCGAGGTGCTCGACGCCCTCGTCTCCGCCCACGGGGAGCTGCAGGCGCAGCTCTTCGGCGCCGACGGCGACCTGAACCGGTTCGTCAACGTGTACCTCAACGACGAGGACGTCCGCGTCCTCGACGGCCTCGACACCGGCGTCGGCGAGCGCGACGAGCTCGTCATCCTGCCGGCGATGGCCGGCGGTCGGTAGCGCCCGCGCGTCCGGTCGCTCAGCGACCGGACGCCGCCGGGCCCTCGGGCGCGGCCGCCGGGTCCTCCGCCGAGCGGGGGCGGTGCCGCGCGTACGTGCGCGCCACCCACCGGCCCGCGGGACGGTCCCGGAGCTCCTCGACGACCTCCCGCATCCGCGCCGGCATCGGCTCGTCCGGATCGCGGTAGGGGAGTCCCGGCGGGACGAGCAGCGGCGCCAGCAGCGCCGCCGCCGTCAGGTCGGCGACGGTGAAGCGGTCGCCCACGAGGTGCTCCCGGTCGCCGAGCAGCTCCTCGAGCGCGTGCATCACCGCGCGCACCTGCTGCAGCGAGCGCTGCCCGGCGTCGTCGTCGATCGCATAGCGCCGGCGCATCATGGCCTTGAGCGCCGGGGCGGCGGACGTCGCCGCGGTCGCCAGCGGCGGCACGACCATCTGCCGCAGGTGCCGGGCGAAGATCGCGTCGTCGTGGAAGACCTCGGAGAACGCGTAGCGCCGGACGTGGGGTCCCAGGTGCTCGTCGAGGAACGCCTCGAGCCCGAGCGCCTGCGCGCGCTCGGCCGCCGCCTCGGGGTAGAGCGGCGGGTCCGGGTAGCGCTGCTCGAGCGCCGCGATGATCCGGTGCGAATCGCCGATCGCCAGGTCGTCCAGCTGCAGGACGGGCACGGTCACGACGCGGCGGGTGAGCGCGAGGCAGACGGCCATGTGGACGCCGGGCGGCACCGCCCGCCGCCGGTGCGCCACGCCCTTGAGGTCGAGCGCCCACCGGGCCTTCTCGCTGAAGTTCGAGATCCGGATGTGCCAGAGGACGGGGTGCGGCGGCGACATGCGCAAAGCATACTGACTGGTCAGTCGGTATTGTGGACGCATGTCGCCCTCTCGGGAGCCGCGCGCGCGGCCGGATCGCCGACGGACGCGCTCCGAGGGCCAGGACGCACGCGCCGAGCTCCTCGCGGCGGCGCTCGCCGTCGTCGGTCGGCGCGGGTACCACGAGGCGACCATCGACGACGTCGCACGCGAGGCCGGGTACTCGAAGGGGGCGGTGTACTGGCACTTCGCCAGCAAGGCCGAGCTCTTCGCGGCGCTCGCGGAGGAGCACCTCGAGCGCCCGCTGACCGCGATGGTCGAGCTGCTCGAGACGGCACCGCCCGAGCAGGACCTGTCGGTCGAAGCGACGCGGACGCTGGCCGAGCACCTGCGCCGCGATCCGGCGGTGCTGCGGCTGGAGGCGGAGTACGGCCTCGCGGCGGCGCGCGACCCCGCGCTCGGCGCCCGCGTCGCCGAGCGCGAGGAGCGCCTGCGCGGGGCGCTGGCGCGTGCGTTGGCGCTCCGGGTGCAGCGGCTCGGCGCGCCGGACGCGGTCGCCGCGGCCGCCGACGGCATGGCGGCCACGATCCTGGCGCTGTCCGTCGGCCTCGCGCAGAAGCACGCCGCCGATCCCGAGGGGTTCCCGGTCGAGCTCTTCGGGGACGCGATCGCCCTGCTCTACCGCGGACTCGTCGCGCGCGCGCTCGACGCGCCGCCCGGTTGACGGGCGCAGCGGCGCACGCTCGGCGCCGGATCGGCACCGAACCGGCGCCGTGCGATCGTCACGCGCCTCCGCCGATCGGGCACCATCGGACGGGATGGCGACCACGATGACCGAGACGGCCCCGGCGCTCGAGGACGAGGCGCTGGCCCGCCTGCGCGCGCTCACCGGCGATCCGGGGGCGACCTTCCGCGAGCACCAGCTCGACGCGATCCGCGACCTCGTCGACGATCGCGCCCGCGTGCTCTGCGTCCAGCGCACGGGCTGGGGCAAGAGCGCCGTGTACTTCGTCGCCACGGCGCTGCTGCGCGCCCGCGGCGCCGGGCCGACGCTCATCGTGTCGCCGCTGCTGGCGCTCATGCGCAACCAGCTGCAGGCGGCCGAGGCGATGGGCCTGCGCGCCCACACGGTGAACTCGACGAACCAGTCCGAGTGGGCGACGATCGAGGGCCTGATCGAGCAGGACGCCGTCGACCTGCTCCTCATCGGACCGGAGCGACTGAACGCCGACCGCTTCCGCGAGCGGCTCCTGCCGGTCGTCGCCGGGCGCACCGGCCTGCTCGTGATCGACGAAGCGCACTGCGTCTCGGACTGGGGTCACGACTTCCGTCCGGACTACCGCCGCATCGGGGACGTCCTCGCCGGGCTGCCGCAGCAGGCGGCCGTCCTCGGCACCACCGCCACGGCGAACGACCGCGTCGTGGCCGACGTCACCGAGCAGCTCGTCGCTCCCCGCGACGGCGCGGCGAGCGGCGAGGCGGCGCCGGTGTTGCGCACGTACCGCGGTTCGCTCGCCCGTCGCTCGCTGCGGCTGGAGGTCGTCGAGCTCGCGCATCCCGCCGAGCGCCTGGCCTGGCTCGTCGAGCACCTGCGCGAGGACCCGGCGACCGGGGAGGCCCCGCTGCCGGGGTCGGGGATCGTGTACGCGCTGACCGTGTCCGATGCCGAGCAGGTCGCGGGGTTCCTCGCCGAGCACGGCATCGCGGCGGCGGCCTACACCGGTCAGCAGGACAGCGAGGCGCGGATCGCGCTCGAGGAGCGCCTGCGCCGCGACGACGTGAAGGTCGTCGTGGCCACGAGCGCCCTGGGCATGGGCTACGACAAGCCGGACCTCGGGTTCATCGTCCACTACCAGGCCCCCGGCTCGGTCGTGGCCTACTACCAGCAGGTCGGTCGTGCGGGCCGCGGCGTGGACCACGCGGAGGTCGTCCTGCTGCGCGGTCGCGAGGACCGCCGGATCCAGGACTTCTTCATCAGCCAGGCGTTCCC
>JALRCL010000994.1 GCA_023268575.1 Patulibacter sp. | reverse complement strand
TCACCATCCGCTACCTCGCCGGCGGGCGCTACGAGCTCGGCGAGACCGCTCCGGTCTCGGCCGGCGTGCTGATCGGCGCCGGCCTCGTCATCGCGACCGGCACCGCGATCGGCGGCGGCATCCTCGGCGAGGCCGTCCTGGAGAGCGGGAAGGTCACCCTCGACCTGCCCGGCGTCGCGCCGCTGAAGCTCTACTCCTCGACGCTCTTCGACGTCGGCGTCTGGCTCGTCGTCGTCGGCGTCGTGCTCGACGTCCTGCGGAGCTTCGGCTCGGAGATCGACCGCCAGATCGACGAGGAGCAGCACCGTCCCGCCCCGACCGTCGCGCCGCGCCCGGTCGAGGGGGAGGAGGCCACGTGAGCTCCAGCGCGTCCGTCGTCCTCGCGGTCGTCGTCGGCGTCCTCTGCGCCAGCGGCGTCGTGCTGCTGCTCGAGCGGAGCCTCACGCGGGTGATGATCGGCGCGGCCCTGCTCGGCAACGGGCTGAACGTCATGATCATCGCGATGGCCGGCAAGAGCGGCCGGGCGCCGCTGCTCGGCGGCGACGGACGCGACGAGCGCGCGATGAGCGACCCGCTGCCCCAGGTGATGATCCTCACCGCGATCGTCATCACCTTCGCGCTGACGGCCTTCCTGCTCGCGATGGCGTACCGCAGCTGGCAGCTGCACGGCCACGACGAGGTCCAGGACGACGTCGACGACCGGCTCGTCGCCGCCCGGCGCGCGTCCGCCGAGCCGCAGGACACCGGCGCGGACGCCGAGGCGGAGGCCGAGGCGGAGGCCGCCGCCGCGGCCGGCGAGAGCGGCGAGCTGCGGCTGGCCGACCTCGAGCCGGGATCCGCCGAGCCCGGCCCCGAGGGAGGCCGCTCGTGAGCTGGTCCACGAGCCTCCTCGTCCCGCTGCCCGTCGTCCTGCCGCTGCTCGCGGCCGGCGTGAAGCTCACGATCGGCCCGCGGCTGCCCTACGTGCACCGCGTGATCTCCGTCGGGACGCTCGCGCTCGTGCTCGGCGTCGGGATCGCCCTGCTCGTGCTCGCCGACCAGGACGGCCCGCAGGTGGCGGCGATCGGCGGCTGGCAGCCACCACTCGGCATCGCGCTCGTCGCCGACCGCCTCTCGGCGCTCATGATCGTCGTCTCCTCGGCGGTGACCCTCTGCGTCCTCATCTACTCCTACGGCCAGGGCGCCGCGGACGGGGAGGAGTCGCTGCCGCTGGCGGTCTTCCACCCGACGTTCCTCGTGCTCTGCGCGGGCGTGTCGAACGCCTTCCTCGCGGGCGACCTGTTCAACCTCTACGTCGGCTTCGAGATCCTCCTCGTCTCGAGCTACGTGCTGCTGACGCTCGGGGGCACGTCGTCGCGGATCCGCTCCGGCACGACGTACGTCGTCGTCTCGATCCTCTCCTCGCTGCTCTTCCTCGGCGCGATCGGGCTCGTCTACGGCGCGGCCGGCTCGCTGAACCTCGCCGACCTCGCCGGGCGGATCGACCGCCTGGACGGCGGCATCGCGCTCGTCCTCGAGGTCGCGCTGCTCAGCGCGTTCGCGATCAAGGCGGCGGTCTTCCCGCTCTCGGCGTGGCTGCCCGACAGCTACCCGACGGCGCCGGCCCCGGTCACGGCGGTCTTCGCGGGCCTCCTGACGAAGGTCGGCGTCTACGCCGTGATCCGCACCGAGACGCTGCTCTTCCCCGACTCCGACGTCGGCGACGTCCTGCTCGTCCTCGCGCTGCTGACGATGGTCATCGGCATCCTCGGCGCGGTCGCTCAGACCGACGTCAAGCGGATGCTCTCGTTCACCCTCGTGAGCCACATCGGCTACATGGTCTTCGGGGTGGCGCTCGGCAGCCGGCTCGGCCTCGCCGGGGCCGTCTTCTACGTCGTGCACCACATCACCGTGCAGACGACGCTCTTCCTCACCGCCGGCATGATCGAGCGGCGTGCGGGCAGCACCTCGAGCGAGCGGATCGGCGGCCTGGCCCGCACGGCGCCGCTCGTGGCGGTGCTCTTCTTCCTGCCCGCGATGAACCTCGCCGGCATCCCGCCGTTCTCGGGGTTCCTCGGCAAGGTCGCCCTGATCCAGGCCGGCGTCGTCGACGGGACGGTGCTCGCGTGGCTGCTCGTCGCGGGGAGCGTCGTGACGAGCCTGCTCACGCTCTACGCGGTCGGCAAGGTCTGGAGCCGGGTGTTCTGGCGCGCGCCGCGCGTCGCGCTGCCGGCCGCCGACGGCCCGCGCGGGCGCGAGGGGGAGGACGAGGTCGTCGGCGCGACCATCGGCGGTCGCACGATCACGACCTCGACGGCGATGCCGGTGACGATGACCGGCGCCACCGTGGCGATGGTCGTGCTCGGCCTCGCCTACACGGCCGCCGCGGGGCCGCTCATGCGCTACTCCGATCGCGCGGCGGGGGAGCTGCGCGACCGGCAGACCTACATCCAGGCGGTCGATCCGCAGACGGTGCGGCCCGTCGCGCGTGCCGAGGCGGGGAGTCCCTGATGCCGACGCCGATCCGCCGCCTCCGCCGCCGGGTCGCCGGCGCCTGGCTGCTCCAGCCCGTCACCGCGGTCTGGCTCGTCGTCCTCTGGCTGCTGCTCTGGGGCCGGTTCTCGACGGGGCTGGCGCTCTCGGGCGTCGTCGTGGCGCTCGTCGTCGTCCGCCTGTTCCCGCTCCAGCCGATCCCCGTCGAGGGGCGGATCCGGCCGCTGGCCGCGTTGCGCCTGTGGGCGCGCTTCTCCTGGGACGTCGTCGTGGCGAGCATCCAGGTCGCCGCGCTGGCGGTGCGGGCCGCCGGCGGCGGCGATCCGCCGGGGATGGCGGTCATCGCCGTGCCGCTGCGCACCCGCTCCGAGCTGCTGCTGACCGCCGTGGCCGAGATCCTCGGCCTCGTCCCGGGGAGCATCGTCGTGGAGATCGACCGGACGTCGGGGATCCTCTACGTCCACCTGATCGGCGTCGACGACCTCGCGGCGGTCGAGCGCGAGCGGGAGCGGGCGCGCGCGCTGGAGGCCCGCGTCATCCGCGCGTTCGGCTCCGACGAGGATCGGGCGGCGCTCGCCGCCGAGGATCCGACCCACGTCGCCGTCCAGGAGGGCCGCGCATGACCGTCGTCGTCTGGGTCGTCGCGGCGATGCTCGCGGTGGCCGCGGCCCTCGCGCTCGTGCGCATCGTCCGCGGGCCGGGGCCGCTGGACCGGATGGTCGGGCTCGACGTCCTGCTCTCGTGCCTCATCGGCGGGCTCGGCCTGGAGGCGGCCGCCAACGAGCACGGCTCGACGCTGCCGGTCCTCGCGGTCCTCGCGCTGCTCGGCTTCGTCGGGAGCGTCGCGGTGGCCCGGTTCGCGGCGGGCGAGCACGACGGCGACGGCGGCGTGGACGGGAGGCCGCGATGAGCTGGGGCGAGATCGCGGACGTCCTCTCGGCGATCTGCCTCGTCTCGGGCGCCGCGCTGTCGCTCGCGGCGGGCATCGGCGTGCTGGGCTTCCCCGACGTCCTGAGCCGGATGCACGCGGCCTCGAAGCCGCAGGTGCTCGGCCTGCTGCTGATCCTCGTCGGCGTCGGGCTGCGGCTGCGCACCGGGATCGACGTCACGACGCTCGTGCTCGTGGCGATCTTCCAGCTCATCACCGCGCCCACCGCGGCCCACATGGTCGGCCGCGCCGCCTACCGGACGAACCGCGTGCGCGGGGACCTCCTGCTCGTCGACGAGCTCTCCGACCGGCTCGAGGAGGCCGGACGGGAGTCCGAGGGCCGGACCGGCGACGTCGATCCCCGCCGCGACCTCGGCCACTGACCGCTCCGGCGGCGTCGCGCCGACCTGCGAGGCTGGTGCCATGCCCACCGCGCTGACTCCGGAGGCCGCGGCCTGGCGCGGGGCGGGACGGGTCGTCGCCGTCGGCGACCGCCGGCTGTTCGTCGTACGCCGCCCGTCGGACGGCTCGCGGCCCGGCGCCGCGCCGCTGCTCCTGCTGCACGGCTTCCCGACGTCGTCCTACGACTGGCGCGCGACGATCGAGCAGCTGCCGGGGCGGGACGTCCTGACCCTCGACCTCCTCGGCTTCGGGCTCTCGGAGAAGCCCCGCGGGGAGGACAACGACCTCT
>JALRCL010000990.1 GCA_023268575.1 Patulibacter sp. | reverse complement strand
CTGGTAGATCGGCAGCAAGAACGGCGGGATCCGGAACCGATCGATGAAGAAGTTCGGCACCCCCACCGGCGCCGGGCCCGGCAACACCTCGACCGTCGAGGCGTCGAGCGGATCGGGGGCCTCGGCCTGCGCGGCGCCCTCGGCGGCCACCGGGCGGCGGCGCTCCCGCGATCGCGTGACCTTCGTGCCATCCGTGCGATCGTCGGCCGCGTCGGCGGCGGCGCGCGAGCGACGACGCTCCTCACGACCGGCACGACCGGCCGCGGTGGCGGCGTCGCTGCCCGCGCGCGCGGCGGAGGCACCCGCGGCCGCGGCCGCGCCGTCGGCGGACGGGACCGCCGGCTGCCCAGCCGGCGCCGGCGTGGAGGCGGTGCCCGCGGCGGAGCCGCTCGACCCCCCGGCCCCCGTGACCTTCACCGCCGCGACGCCGAGATCCGGCAGCGGGATCTGGTCCAGCGGCGTGCCGGGCGGCACGTCGACCGTGATCGACACGACCTTGCCGCCCGCCAACGTCACCTCGATGGTGCGCTGCTCCGCCGACGCACCCGCGACCTGCCCGAGCCCCGCGGCCACGAGGCCGGCGGAGCCGAGCCCGACGAGAGCCCGGCGACCGGGCAGCCGGCGTCCGGGCTCGGCGGAGGATGGCCGTCGCCGAGGGCTCACTGCGCGCCCTCCGGGCACGCGCGGAGGCGCGCTCCGGCGGTCGGATGTCCAAGTGATGCCGTGTACGACGGCGGCGCAACAGTGCTCATGCAACCTCTCCCGGGGCCGACCGTATCCGCACGACGGACTCGCGCAACAGGTCGGGCGGCACTCCCGAACGCCACCGTAATGTGCCCGCGGCACCACCGACCACCCGCCGCAAGGGGGTTCGTGCTCCCCCGAACGGGGCGGGTTCGGCGTCCCCGTCCCGATGTCGGGCGCCGTCGGGACGCCCCGGACGCCCGCGGCGCGGGCCCCGGCCGCGCCTCAGCGACCGCGTCGCACGAGGGTCATCGTCCAGCGCACGGTCGTCGTGCCGGTGACGCCCGAGCTGCGGAGCTTCCAGGTGCGTCGCCCGAGCACCACGTGCTTGCCGAACCGTCGCGTGACGAGCTCGCGCGCGGGGATCCGGACCGTCGTCTTCGTGAGGTCCTCCTCGTCGACGGCAGCGTGGGCGTGGAGCTCGCAACGTGCGAACCGGTCCGGCGTCAGCGGGCCGAGCAGCGCCGGCGTCGACGCGACGCCCAGGCGGCCGCGCTCGTAGGTGACGACGAAGCTCCGCGCCTGCTGCTTCGTCCCGCAGTCGCTCGGGCCCCGGTCGACCGGCGCGCTCGGGTTCTCGCCGCAGCTGCCGCCGACCGTTCGCGAGGTGACGTTCGCCGAGCGGGTCACCGTGCCCCGGGCGTCCCCGTCCTCGGCGAGCGGCCAGAGGAAGGCGACCGCGCCGCCCGAGCGGTGCGCCTGCACGAGCACGGGCTTGCGGGTGCGCACGCGCAGCACCTGACGGCCGCCGCCGGTGCTCTCCACCAGCGGGGAGCAGTCCCGCGCGCTCGCGCGCGGACGCAGCTGCCACGTGGTCGTCTGCGTCGCGTCGATCGAGACGGCGTAGCGGACCGAGGCGAACGACGGGATCCGCGGCGCGGCGGCTGCCCCGAACGGGGCGACGGCGAGGAGGCCGGCGGCGAGGGCGCCCGCGGCGAGGGCGAGCAGCGGTGGACGGGACGGGGTCGGGACCATGGCGCCCACGCTAGGACGGGGTCCCGGCCCCGCCATCGGGGGAAGCCCCGCCCGCACCCCCAGGCCGTCCGGTCCCGGACGTGGCGACGGGGCCGGGGCATCGCTGCCGCCGGCCCCGTCGGGTACCGCGCCGGGCGGGCCGGAGCGCGAGCCCCGGCACGTCACGTGACCGGGATCAGCGCAGGCGCAGCGCGACCTTCTCGACGCTGCGGAGGCCGCCACCGACCGCGGTGACCGTGACCTTCGACGAGCGCGCCGCGGCCTTCGTGCTGCGGAGCTTGATCTTCACGCGCTTGCTCGCGCCCGGGGCGAGCGTGCCGACCTTGATCGTCTTCGTCGCCGCGGTGACGCCGCGCGGCGTCTTCACCCGGACGCGGACGCTGCTGACGGTCTGCTTGGTCGAGTTCGTGATCGTCGTGAACGTCGTCAGGGCCTGCCCGATGACGCCCTTGATGAGCGCCGGGAGGTCGACGCCGAGGAGCTGGACGGAGAGCTGCGAAGCCTGGGCGAGCAGGTCCTCGATCGAGACGTCGGGGATGCTCGGGTCGAGCGTCGACGTCGCCGCCTCGCACGCCTTCTGCGCCGTGTCGCTCGTGTCGCCGACCGGGGTCGCCGTCGGGAGCGTGTCCGTGGCCGTGCCGACGACCGGCACGCTCTCGCCGCCGGACTTCACCAGGCCCTTGACCGTCGCCCGGCTCGTGCTGGCCGGCTGGCCGGTGTCGAGCGCGAACGTGAAGACCTGGCTCGGGAGCTGGCAGACGTAGTCGCCCGTCCCGCCGATCGAGACGTTGAACTTCACGCCGACGGCGCCCGCGACGTCGAGCAGCGTCTTGACCGGATCCGCCTTGCCCTCCAGCGGCGCCTTCGGGGTGAAGGAGACCGAGACGTTGAAGCCCGGGGCGTCGATCGCCAGCGACATCGGCTTGAGGACGAGCGACGTCACCGGGATGACGATCGACTGCAGGACCTGGTTGACGACGCCGCCGACGGCGCCGGTCAGGCTGCCGAGGATCTGCTGCGGGATCGACAGCAGCGGGCCGGCGATCGACGGGACGATGTTCGACAGCAGCCCGATGAACGGGTCGAACAGGGCGCGCTGCTGCGCGTTCTTGCCGGTCGAGGTCGTGGTGACCGCCGCCGTCTTCGGTGAACCGGCGTCGGCGGCCGCGGCGACGCCGGCGACTGGGCCGAGGGACAGCGCGCTGACGCACGCGCCGATCACGAGGGTGCGCTTCATGGTGGTGCTCCGATCTGCCGGTCCGTGCCGACCGGCTCCCGTGGGGCGCTCCGTGACGTGGCGTCACAGAGCGGTGACGGGGCGACCTTCTCGCCTCCCGGGGCCGCGCTCCACCGCGTTCAACGTCTGGCCGATGGGGACTGGACGAGCGTCCGATCCGGCGACCCGGAAGCTCAAGATCGGGCGCCGGACAGCGGGTTCGAACGGGCAGGGAACGCCCTGTCGTCGTCCGATGCGGACGTGTCGGATGCCCGGTTGTCGGGCGTCCCCGCGACGGGCCGCCCCCGTCCGTGCGTCCACCGAGTCCGGGGCCGGTGTCCGATCGAGGACCCGGCCCCGGCACGCCGGCCGCTCAACGGCGGCGCTTGCGCTTCGGCGGGAGGTCGGTGATCGTGCCCTCGGCCACCTCGGCGGCGAAGGCGACGGTCTCCGACAGCGTCGGATGTGCGTGGACGGTGAGGCCCAGGTCGCCGGCCTCCGCCCCCATCTCGAGCGCGAAGCCCGGCTCCGCGATGAGCTCGCCGGCGTTCGCGCCGACGATCCCGGCGCCCAGCACGCGGCGGGTCTCGGGGTCGACGAGGAGCTTCGTGCGACCGCTCGGGCTGCCGGTCGACAGCGCGCGACCGGACGCCGACCACGGGAAGAGCCCGACCTCGACGGTCCGCCCCTCCGCCTTCGCCTGCGTCTCGGTCAGCCCGACCCAGGCGACCTCGGGATCGGTGTAGGCGACCGACGGGATCCCGCGCACGTCGAACGCGACGTCCTCGCCGGCGATCACCTCCGCGGCGACCTTGCCCTCGTGGGAGGCCTTGTGCGCGAGCATCGGCTGCCCGACGACGTCGCCGATCGCGAACACGTGCGGCACCTTCGTGCGCAGCTGCTCGTCGACCGGCACGAAGCCGCGGTCGTCGACCTCGACGCCGATCTCCTCGAGGCCGAGGCCCTTGCCGTTCGGGGCGCGCCCGACGGCGACGAGCACGCGGTCGAACGTCCCGCCGTCCTCGTCGTCCCCGTGCTGCCAGCGCACGCTGATCCCGTCGTCTCCGGCCTCGACGCTCGTGACCCGCGTCCCGAGGTGGATCGCGTCGTAGCGGCCCTCGATCCGCTTCTGCAGCGGCTTGACGAGGTCCTTGTCGGCTCCGGGGATGAGCTGGTCGGCCATCTCCACGACGGTCACCGACGCGCCGAGCGCGTCGTAGACCGTCGCCATCTCGAGGCCGATGATGCCGCCGCCGATCACGAGCAGCCGCCCCGGCACGTCGGCGAGCTCCAGCGCGCCGGTCGAGTCGATGATCCGCTCGTCGTCGGGCAGGTCCGGCAGGGCGATCGGACGGGAGCCGGTGGCGACGATCAGGTGGTCGAAGGTCACCTCCGTCCCGCCGACGTCGAGCGCGTGCTCCTCGGTCACGCGCGCCTCGCCGGTGACGACGCGCACCGAGCGCGCCTTCGCCATCTGCGCCAGACCGCCGGTGAGCTGGTCGACGATCCCGTCCTTCCAGCCGCGCAGCGCGTCGATGACCGTGCCGGACTTCAGCAGGCGCAGGCTGGCGCTGCCGTTGTTCAGGTCCGTGCCGCTGTTCACCAGGGTCCGGTTCGGGACGGTGGTGTCCTGCGCCATCTTGCGCCCGACCAGGTCCAGCGCCTGCACGCCGTTGGCGCCTTCGTAGATCTGCGCGATGCGGGCGTCGCGGACGAACTGGCTCAT
>JALRCL010000969.1 GCA_023268575.1 Patulibacter sp. | reverse complement strand
GGCCGCTGGCGGCGCTCGACGCGCTCGGCGCCCGCGACGCCGCGCACGCCGCGCGCGTCCTCGCGGGACTGCGCGCCGGCGCCGCGGCGCTCGACCTGCCGCTCGTCGGCGGCCACACCCAGCTCGGCGTGCCGGCCGCGCTGAGCGTCACCGGCACCGGGGTCGCCGCGCGCCCGATCGCGGCCTCCGGCGGTCGCGCCGGCGATGCGCTGCGGGTCACCGCCGACCTCGCCGGCGGGTGGCGCCCGGGCTACCACGGCCGCCAGTGGGACTCCTCCACCGGACGCTCGCGCGACGAGCTGCGCGCGATGCTCGACGCGATCGCGATCGCCGGCCCCCGGGCCGCGAAGGACGTGAGCATGGCCGGCATCGTCGGCACGACCGGCATGCTCGCCGAGGCGTCGGGCACCGGCGCGACGCTCGACGTCGCCGCGATCCCCCGGCCCGCCGCCGCGACGGGCGGCGACTGGCTGACGTGCTTCCCCGGCTTCGCCGTCGTCACCGCCGACGCGCCCGGCGCGCCGCCCCTGCCCGCCGGGCCGGCCACCGGCGCCGCCTGCGGTCGCCTCGACGCCGCGCCCGGCGTGCGGCTGCGCTGGCCCGACGGCGAGGTCACCGACGCCCTCACCGGCGGCGTGACCGGCCTGGACCACGCGACCGACCGATGAGCGCCTCGTCCCGTTCCGTCCCTGCGACCCCGTCCTCCCACCGATGCCCGAGCTGACCATCGCGGCCGCCGCCGCCCCCTTCACCCGCGACCTCGACGCCGACCTCGCGACGATCGGTCGCCTCATCGCCGACGCCCGCGCCCGCGGCGTGGGCCTGCTCGTCCTGCCCGAGGCGGCCCTCGGCGGCTACGTCGAGTCGCTGCACGGCGACGTCGACGACCCGCCGCCGGCGCTCGACGCCGACGGCCCCGAGCTGCGGGCCGTCGCCGAGATGGCGGGCGACATGGTCGTGGCGGTCGGCTTCTGCGAGCGCGGCGCGCCGGACGCCGGCACCGGCGTCCCCGGCGCCCCGGCGGCCACCGCCCACGGGGGCGTCCGGCACAACGTCGCGGCGCTCGTGAGCGGCGGCGAGGTGCTCGGCGTGCACCGCAAGCTCCACATGCCGCTCGACGAGGGGCGCTTCACGACCCCCGGCCGCGAGCTGCGCGCGTTCGACACGCCGGTCGGCCGGATCGGGATGCTCATCTGCTACGACAAGGCCTTCCCCGAGGCGGCGCGGACGCTCGCCCTCGACGGCGCCGACGTCCTCTGCTTCCTCTCGGCCTGGCCGTGCAGCGCGACGAACGCCGCGGAGCGCCTGGAGGACGACCGGCAGTGGCGCCGGGCCGAGCTCTGGGACCGCGCTCGCGCGGCGGAGAACTCGATGGTCGTCGCGTCGGCGAACCAGACCGGCAGCTTCGGCGCGCTGCGCTTCCTCGGCGGGTCGCGGATCACGAACCCCAACGGCGACGTCGTGGCGGCGACCGGCCCCGAGGGCGGCCTGGCGATCGCCGCGTTCGACCTGCCGGCGACGCTCGCCCGTGCCCGCCGGGCGCTGAGCCCCGTCCGCGACCTGCGGCCCGACGCCTACGCCGTCCCCCGTCCGATCCCCCACGAGGCGCCGGGCGCCGCCTGAGCGCCGGTCCCGTCCACCACGTCCTGGAGCGCAGCAGCGATGCCCGAGGTCCACTTCTCCATCACCTGGCCCGACGGCACGGTCCAGCGCGCCGGCTCGCCGTCGACGGCGATCGAGCGCTTCCTCGCGCCCGGGGCGACGTACCCCGTCGCCGAGCTCCGTCGCCGCGTGCGCGACGGCCTGACCGCGGCGAGCGAGCGCGTCCGGATGCGCTTCGGCATGGCCTGCACCGCCGCGGCCGCGGAGCTCGACGCGCTCGAGGCCGGCGCCGCGCCGTTCCGCGACGACGCGCCGGCGACCGTCGGCCCGTTGCGCCGCGGCGTTTCCTCGCTGGCCAGCACCGCCCCGGTGCCGCGGCTCTCGGGCCACCGGTCGGTGGTCGTCATCGGCGGCGGGCAGGCCGGCCTCGCCGTCAGCTGGCACCTGACGCAGCGCGGGATCGACCACGTCGTGCTCGAGCGCCATCGGGTCGCCCACAGCTGGCGCGAGGAGCGCTGGGACCGCTTCTGCCTCGTGACGCCGAACTGGCAGTGCCAGCTCCCCGGGCACCCGTACGCCGGCGACGACCCGGACGGCTTCATGGTCCGGGACCAGCTCGTCGACTACGTCGCCACGTACGCGGCGTACCGGCAGCCCAAGAGTCACCGATAAAGCCCCACCCCCCTCTAATTGCTGGCGAATAAGAAAAGAAGGCTGACTTTATCAATTTGAGACAATTTTCACGGTCTACAAAACCAAAAATTTTACAACCGTGACGGCCATCAATATGAACTACAACTGCTAGAGCATAGTCAGCATACCATACACCGTTAAATCTAACTCTTTCAGAATCGGCACCAAGATATACTTTGGTGTCTGGTCCTTGTGTTGCAAGGAATTGTTTAACTTCTTCTATATTAAAATTTTTCATATTAATCACCTATAATAAAACTTGGCATCCCAGGACGGAGTCGAACCGCCAACCTTGGGTTTTGGAGACCCCTAC
>JALRCL010000854.1 GCA_023268575.1 Patulibacter sp. | reverse complement strand
ACGAGCACCGCATCGGCGCCAGCGCTCTGCACGCGGTCGAGGTCGTCGCGCGTGAACAGACCGGATTCGCTCACCAACAGGCATCCCTTGGCTCGGATCTGCTCGCCGTCGACCAGCTGCTGCGCGACCGCCCGACCGCGGCCTATGCCGACTACAAGCACGTGACGTTCACGGCGCTGCTGCTCCTGCCCCTGGCGCTCGGCGGCGCGCTGGCCGCGCTCCGGACCCGCCGCCCGGCGTGGATGGCGGTCGGGGCCGTCGTCCTCGTCGCGTGGGCGGTCCCGGCCGTCGGTGCCGCCCGCGAGCAGCTGTCGCGGTCGGAGGTCAACGCCACCGGCGACCTGCAGCAGATCGGCACCTGGAGCGACCGGCTGCCGCGCGGCGCGTCGATCCTCGTCGACCTGCCGGCGTCGGGCTTCCAGCTCTGGGCGACGCTGTTCCTCGCCGCGAACCACCCCCTCGCGGCGACCGATCCCGTCTCGAGCGACACGACGTACTCCGTCCCCCCGCGTGGGCAGCGCGCCGACTTCGTGCTCGGCCTGCGCCGCGACCTCGCCAACGACCGGCCGCTGCCGCCGCCGCGGTGGGCCGCGGGCCGCCCGGTGGTCGAGAACCGCCGCTACGCGATCTGGCGGATGCGGCTGCCGGCTCGCGAGGCGGCGCGGATCCCGCAACGGGCGTCGCGCACGCTCGTCCTCCCGCATCCGCTGAGCGCCTGGGGCAGGCGCCGCCAGGCGATGGGCCAGCTGACGCTCACCCCGTCGCTCGTGCGCAACGGCATGTTCTGAGCGGCAGGGCGTCCGCCGCGCGCCCGCTCGGGCACGTCGGGGGCGCCGTCGCCGGTCAGCGCGCCGGCCCGGCCTGCGCGGGCAGCTCGACGGTCGCGCGGAACCCGCCGCCCGGCCGGGCGGCGAGCACGAGCCGCCCGTCGTGCGCCTCGGCGATGCTGCGCACGATCGCGAGGCCCAGGCCGACGCCGGCGTGCGCGCCGCTGCGGACCCGGCTCGTCCGCCGGACGAACGGCTCGCCGAGCGTCGCGACGAGCTCGGGGCCGAGCGGCTCGCCCGTGCTCTGGACCGTGAGGGTCGCGCGTCCCGCGGCCGTCGTGCCGGTCGTCACCCAGGCCGAGCCGCCCTCGGGCAGGTTGTGGACGATCGCGTTGTGCACGAGGTTCATGGCGACCTGCAGCAGCAGCGCGTGCGAGCCGTGCACCGGAGCCGCGTCGCCGGTGGCCTCGAGGGCGACGCCGTGGCGCTCGGCGAGCGGCAGCAACGTCTCGACCGCCTCCTCCGCGAGCAGCGACAGGTCGACCGGCTCGCGGACGAAGGACCGCTGGTCGGCCCGGCTGAGGAGGAGCAGCGCCTCGGTCAGCTCGACCGCGCGGGCGTTGACCACGTGGAGCCGCTCGAGGAGCTCCCGGTCGTGGCGCTCGGGCTCGCCGCGCGCGACGTCGAGCAGGGTCTGGGTGATCGCCAGCGGCGTGCGCAGCTCGTGCGACGCGTTCGCGGCGAACCGCTGCTGCTCGGCGACGTGTGCCTCGATCCGCGCGAGCATCGCGTCGAACGCGTCGGCGAGCTCGCGGAACTCGTCCTGGCGGCCCTCGAGGTGGATCCGGTGGGCGAGCGATCCGCCGGCCGCGATGCGGGTGGCGCTCGTGATCCGCGCCAGCGGCCGGAGCATCTGGCCGGCGAGGATCCACCCGCCCACGAGGCCGAAGACGAGCAGCGCGCCCAGGGCCATCGCGGCCTTCGGGACGAACGCGTCGAGCAGGTCCGAGCGGGTCGGCCCCGTGATGAGGACGGCCCCCTCGGGCGTCCCCCGGTCGGGAAGGTCGGGGACGTAGCGCAGCAGGAACACCCAGACGACCGCCAGCAGCAACGCACCGGCGAGCACGAGGAAGCCGGCGTAGCTCAGCGTGAGCTTCCACCGGACGCGCAGCCCGGGCGGGCGGGTCACGCGTCGGCCTCCGGACGGCGTGCGTCCGGATCGATCCGGTAGCCGACCCCCGGGACGGTCGCGATGACCCACGGCTCCCCGAGCCGCTTGCGCAGCGCCGAGACGGTGATCCGCACGGCGTTCGTGAACGGGTCGGCGTGCTCGTCCCAGGCGCGGTGCAGCAGCTCCTCGGCGCTCACCACCCCGCCGTCCGCGGCGACGAGGACCTCGAGCACCGCGAACTGCTTGCGCGTCAGGGCCACGTAGCGACCGTCGCGGTAGACCTCCCGCCGGAAGGGGTCCAGGCGCAGGCCAGCGATCTCGCGCACCGGCGGTCGGTGGTGGGCGCGGCGCCGGTCCAGCGCGCGCAGCCGCAGGACGAGCTCCCGCAGCTCGAACGGCTTCGTCAGGTAGTCGTCCGCGCCGAGCTCGAACCCGGACGCCTTGTCGTCGAGGCGGTCGGCGGCGGTGAGCATGAGGATCGGGATCCCGCTGCCGGACGCGACGATCCAGGCGGCGATCTCGTCCCCGGTCGGCGGGGGCACGTCGCGGTCCAGGACGGCGATGTCGTAGTCGTTGACGTGCAGGAGCCGCAGCGCGGCCTCGCCGTCGCCCGCGACGTCCGCCGCGATCGCCTCGAGGCGCAGGCCGTCGCGGATCGCCTCGGCCATGTACGGCTCGTCCTCGACGACCAGCACCCGCATGGCGGCGAGGCTAGCGGCCGGGCATATCGCCGGCGTATCGAAAACATCCGACGTTCCGGCAACGCGGCGCCACCTTGGATGGGCCCATGCCCGCTCCCGGACGTCCCCCGTCGCCGCTGCGTGCCCGCCGCACGACCCGCCTGGTCGCCGTCGCGCTCGCCGGTCTCGTGCTCGTGGCGCTCGGGCGCCAGATCGTTCCCTCCTCGGTGCTCCCGACGGCCGCCGCCGGGCTGGACCCCGTCGCCGGGCTCGTCGGCGCCGCACGCGGGCACGGGTCGGGCGCGAGCGCCTCGATCCCCGGAACGGCAGGGCTGGCGCCCGACCTCCGGGGCGCCCTCGAACGGGCGGCGGGGGACGCCGCGGACGCCGGCGTCGTGCTCCGCGTCACGAGCGGCCGCCGGTCCCCCGAGCGTCAGCGGCAGCTGCTGCAGGAGGCGATCGTGCGGTACGGCTCGGAGGCCGAGGCTCGGCGCTGGGTCGCGACCCCGGAGACCTCCGCCCACGTGTCCGGCGACGCGGTCGACATCGGACCCGTGGCCGCGGCGGGGTGGCTCGGCGACCACGGCGCCGGCTACGGGCTGTGCCGGGTCTACGACAACGAGCCCTGGCACTTCGAGCTGCGCCCGGAGGCCGCCGACCGCGGCTGCCCGCCGACGTACGCCGATCCCACCCGCGATCCGCGGATGCGCCCTTGAACGTCCGTCGGGTCGCCTCCGACCGGGCGATGGGTCCGGGAACGGCAGCCGACGATCAGCGCGAGGGCGCGGCGACCGGCGGGTCGCCGCGGCGGTGCTGCGCCTCATCGACGATCCGGGCGAGGAACGCCGGGTTGCCGAGCAGGTAGCGCTTCCACATCCGGCCCGGCTCGATCGCCAGGCGGAAGATCCACTCCCAGCCGTTGTCGGCGAGCCACGAGGGCGCGCGCGGGACGAGGCCCGAGACGTAGTCGAAGAGCGCGCCGACGGTCCAGAGCACCGGGGTCGAGACCCGTGCGGCGACCGCGTCGACCCACAGCTCCTGCTTCGGGCTGCCCATCCCGACGAGGACGATGTCGGGCTGGCAGGCCTCGATGTCCTCGAGCACCCGCGCGCCGTGGGGCTCGTCGGGCGCGAAGAACCCGTGGTGCGTGCCCGCGATCCGCAGCCGCGGGTGCCGGGCGACGAGGTTCGCGGCGGCGCGGCGGGCGATGTCGGGCTCCGAGCCGAGCAGGTAGAGCGACAGCTCGCGCCGCTCGCAGAGCTCGGCGAGGTCCCAGATCCAGTCCGCGCCCGTCATCCGGTGCGGCGAGTCCAGGTGCATCATCCGCGCGGCGAGCCGCACGCCGTAGCCGTCGCAGTACACGAGGTCGGCCGAGCGCAGCGTGTCGCGCAGCGCCGGGATCGCGTGGCTCTGGTTCAGGACATGGGCGTTGGCGTACATCACCCGGCGCGCCGGTCGGCCGGGCTCGGCGCGGCCCTCGGAGACCCACGAGGTGATCCGGTCGAGCATGACCGACGGCGGGTCGAGCTCGATCGCGATGTCGAACAGCCGGACGGTGCCGGAGGAGGGCGTGGACGTCGCGGTCGACATGAGCACGGTCGGCGATCCCGGGGCGGCCCGAGACCGGCGAGCGCCCATGGTAGAGCCCCGCACGGTCGCGCGGGGACGGCGCGCGCCGCCGTCCGGCCGCCCGCGGGAGGCGTCGCTCCGCCCCGCGGCCCCCGTAGGATCGCTCGCCGTGGTTCTGCGGGTGGCCTTCGACGCGCGCGACGCCCGCGACGTCCGTCGGCGGGGCTGGGGCCGTCATGCCGCGGACCTCCTCGCGGCGCTGCGTCGCCGCGACGACGTCGCCGTCCGGGCGTGCGGCCCCGCGGGCGGGGGGCGGCTGCCGGAGATCGCCTGGGAGCAGCTCGGCTGGCCGGCCCGGATCGCCGGCGACGGGGCCGACCTCCTGCACCAGCCCAACTGCTTCCTGCCGCGGTACCGACCATGCCCGGGGGTCGTGACGGTCCACGACCTGGCCTTCGAGGTCCACCCGCACGACTTCGCGCCGCGGACCGGCTGGAAGTACCGGACGTTCACGCGGCGGGCCGTCGCCGACGCCGAGGCGGTCATCTGCGTCTCGCGCGCGACCGCCGACGACGTCCTCGAGCGCTACGGCCCGGAACCGGCGCGGGTGCACGTCGTACCCAACGGGCCCTCGCTGGCCCATGGGACCCGTCCCGCGGGGATCGGCCCGGGCCTCGCCCCGGGGGACCCGGACGACGACCGGCCCTACGTCGTGGCGATCGGGGACCTGCGCGCGAAGAAGAACCTGGAGCGGCTCGTCGCGGCGTGGCGGCGCAGCGGCGTCGCGCACCGCCTGCTGCTCGTCGGGACGGCCGGCGGGGCCCCGGGCGCCGAGCAGGAGCTCGCCGCGCGGTTGCGGGCCGGCGGGGCCGAGCTGTGCGGCTGGCTCGAGGACGACGAGCTCGACGCGCTGCTGCGCGGGGCGGACCTGCTCGTGCACCCGTCGCTCTTCGAGGGGTTCGGGCTCGTGCTGCTGGAGGCGATGGCACGCGGCGTGCCGGTGGCCTGCAGCGACATCCCGTCCCTGCGGGAGACGGCCGGCGGCGCGGCCGAGCTCTTCGATCCGCGGGACGTCGACGACCTCGCGCGCGCGATCACCGACGCGCTCGCTCGCCGCGACGCGCTGGCGCGGGCCGGAAGGGCCCGCGCGGCGGCGTTCGGCTGGGAGCGGGCCGCCGAGGAGACCGTGGCCGTCTACCGTTCCGTGGCTCCGTGAGTCGGATCACGATCCTCATCCTGTCGGTGAACGAGGCGCCCCTGCTGCGCCACTCCCTGCCCGCGGCGTGCGCGCAGGGTGCCGACGAGGTCGTCGTCATCGACAACGCGTGCACCGACGCCACGCCCGAGCTGTGCGAGCGGTACGGCGCACGGCGGCTGCGCCTCACGCGCCGCCGCGGCTACGCCGCCGCGATGAACGCCGGCATCGCGGCCTGCGGCGGCGACTGGCTGCTCTGGTGCAACGCCGACTGCGTGCTCGCGGACGGGTTCCTCGACGCGCTGCGTCCGCACCTCCACAACCCGGCGATCGGGATCGTCGTGCCGCGCCTGCTGCGCGCGACGGGCATGACGCCGGAGAAGCGGCTCGAGGAGCTCGACGCCGCCGGCATGACGATCGACCGGCGGCGCAAGAACTCGCTCGTCGGCCACGGCGAGCCGCTGGACCGCTACCCGCGGACCGGGCCGGTCTTCGGCGGCGACGGCGCGTGCGTCCTCTACCGCCGCGAGACGCTCGAGGACTGCGCGTTCGGGCTCGAGGTGCTCGACGAGGACATGCTCCTGTGGGCGACGGACGCCGACCTCGCCTGGCGGGCCCGGCTGTTCGGGTGGGACGCGCGCTACGAGCCGCGCGCCGTGGCCTGGCACAAGCGCTTCTACAGTCCGACGAACCGCCACCGCGTCGATCGCGCCCACCGCCGCCTGCAGTTCACGAACCGGCTGCTGATGGTCGTGAAGAACGAGACGTGCGGCGGCTTCCTGCGCCACGCACCGTGGATCGTCGGCTACGAGATCGCCGCGTTCGGCTGGATGGTCCTGCGCGAGCAGTTCCTCTGGCGCGCGTACGTCGACTTCCTGCGCAAGCTGCCCGGCGCCCGACGCCGGCGCCGCTGGGTGCAGCGCCGCCGGCGCGAGCTGCGGCGCGCGCGCCCCGATGCCGGGTCGCCGCCGTTCGGGCTCGTCCCGCCGGGGCCCGTGGCCCCCGAGGCCGCGCCCCGCTGACCCCGCGCGGCGGGGACCCCGACGTCAGGGGCCGACGCGGCCGGCCGGCTCGGCGAGCTCGTCGAGCAGCTCCCGCGACGCCTCGAGCTGGGCCGAGAGCAGCTGGCGGGCGACCTCCAGCAACTGGAAGACCCGGGGGTCGCGGACGCGGTAGTAGACGCTGGTCCCGGCGCGACGGCTCTCGAGCACGCCGTGGCGGCGCAGCGCCGCCAGGTGCTGGGACGTGCCGCTGGAGTCCAGGCCGAGCGCCCGCTGGAGGTCACCGACCGTCCGCTCGTCCTCGTCGCGCAGCAGCTCGAGGATCCGGACGCGAGCCGGGTGGCCGAGGACCCGGAAGAAGTCGGCCTTCAGCCGGTGGACCGGGGCCGGTTGGCTCGACGGGGACATCCGGGGACGATCGTACCAACGAGGGTGTATCGTTACCTAAACGGCGAATCTTCAAAAACAATAAGATATGACGCCGTCGTCGTTCCAGGCTCCACCGTGGCTCCCGCACCCCCCGACGTCGGTCCGCCGACGCCCGACGGCGACCCATCGATCGACGCGCTGCTCGACCTCGTCGAGGCCGGCGGCGAGGACGGCGTGCGCGCCGCCGCCGAGCTCGGGGAGCGGTTCTCGGCCGGCCACCTGGAGTCCCTCCTGCGGCTCCTCGTCGCGTGGCGGGACCTCTCGCCCGCGGCGATGAGCACGATCGCCCACGCGTGGAGCGGGCGGTGACGGTGGGCGTGCGGTCGTTGCTCCCGCGTGCGGACGACTGGCGCGGCGTGCGCGCGTCGTGGCGGACGGACCTGCTGGCCGGCGTCACCGTCGCCGTCGTGGCGCTGCCGCTGGCACTGGCCTTCGGGGTCGCCTCCGGCGTCGGGCCGGAGGCCGGTCTGGTGACGGCGATCGTCGCCGGGGTCGTCGCCGCCGCCCTCGGCGGGTCGCAGCTGCAGGTGAGCGGCCCGACCGGTGCGATGGCGGTGGTGCTCGTGCCCCTCGTCCATCAGCTCGGGGCGGCGGCGATCCCCGCGGTCGCCGTGCTCGCCGGGCTGCTCCTCGTGCTCGCCGGGGCGCTGCGGCTCGGGCGCTACGCGACCGTCCTGCCGTGGCCGGTGGTCGAGGGGTTCACCGTCGGGATCGCGCTGCTCATCGCGCTGCAGCAGGTACCCGCGGCGCTCGGCGTGCCGCGCCCGGACGTCGAGAACACCGCCGGGGCGGCGGTCGCGGCGGTCGGCGACTGGGCCGGCCACGGGTGGGACGCCCTCGTCGTCGTGGGCGTGGTGGCCGTCGTGATGCTCGCCGCGCCGCGCCTGCACCGCAGCCTCCCGGCGTCGCTGCTGGCGGTCGTCGCGGCGACGGTCGTGGCGCAGGTGGCGCGCCTCGACGTCGCCACGATCGGCGCGATCCCGGCGTCGCTGCCGGCGCCGTCGCTGCCCGCCGTCGACGGCGGCGCCCTCGTCGACCTCGCGGTCGCGGCGCTCGCGGTGGCCGCGCTCGCCGGGATCGAGAGCCTCCTCTCGGCGCGGGTCGCGGACGGGATGGCGGACGTCGAGCCCCACGACCCCGACCGCGAGCTGCTCGGACAGGGTGCGGCGAACGTCGCGGCGGGGCTCTTCGGCGGCATGCCCGCCACGGGGGCGATCGCGCGGACGGCCGTCAACGTGCGGGCCGGCGCGCAGACCCGGGCGGCGGCCGTCGTCCACGGCGTCGTCCTGCTCGTCGTCGTCCTGGCCCTCACCCCGGTGCTCGCGCAGCTGCCGCTCGCGGGCCTCGCCGGCGTCCTGCTCGTGACGGCGGTGCGGATGGTCGACGGCCCGACCGTCGTACGGATCGCCCGCTCCAGCCGGCAGGACGCGCTGCTGCTGGCCGCCACCGCCGGGGCGACCCTCGCGTTCGACCTCGTCGTGGCGGTCGGCATCGGCGTGGCCCTCGCCGCCGGACTCGCGTTGCGCGAGGTCGCCCGCAGCGCCGAGTTCGCGCGCGATCCGGTACGCCCGGTCGACGTCGATCCGACGCTCGAGCGCGCGCTCCTGCGCGAGCACGTCGTCGTCTACCGCCTCGACGGCGCGCTCTTCTTCGGGGCCGCCCAGCGGTTCCTCCACGAGCTGACGGCCGTCTCCGACGTCGAGGTCGTCGTGCTGCGGATGGGCGGCCTGCGCGTGCTCGACAGCACCGGCGCCCAGGCGCTCGGCGACCTCGTCGCCGAGCTCGAGCGGCGGGGGATCACCGTGCTGCTCGTCGGGCCCCGGCCGGCGCACCTGGCGCTGATCGAGCGGGTCGGCGCGCTGGCGCAGCTCGCGCACGAGCGGCACGTGCTGCCGACGCTCGACGCCGGGCTGGCACACGCGCGCCGGCACCACGTGCGCCGACGCGCCGCCTGAGCCGGGAACGAGGCTGAGCGTCCGGCCGCCCCGGCACGGGGATCCGTCGCCGGGGGCCGGTCGCCGGCCGGGCCTGCTCGACGACGTGCTCGGCCAGCGTCCGCCCCGCCGGGGGCGGCTCGCGCCGGGCGCGGTCGATGTCGGCCTGGCGCTCGCGGTCGAACTGCTCGAAGGCGATCGCCGGCCGCGCGCCG
>JALRCL010000805.1 GCA_023268575.1 Patulibacter sp. | reverse complement strand
GCGGTCGGTGAGCAGGACCCGCATCCCGTGGTTCTCCGCCTGGCGTTGGAGCAGGGCCAGGATCGACTCGACGGTCATCGAGCCTTCGATGACCCCGAGGGGTTCCCCGGCGCGGGAGATGACGGGGGCGCTCACCGCGATGAGGAGGTCGCGGCCGAAGCCGCGGCCGCGGAAAACGCCCGAAACGTGGCTGCGCGCGGTGGCCATTGGCTCGCGGAAGTATTCGCGGTCGGCGACGTTGGGAGGGCGGGCCGCGGTTCCGGCCGACAAAGGGCCGGTCGCGGAGGAGCCGGCGACGACGTCGCCGCGAGAGTCGGCGGCGATGAGACTTAGGAATTCGGGCGAGGAGGCGCGGGCAGCTGCGAGGTCCCCGTGGAGGCGGGCGCGGTCGAGGTACCAGTTCTCCTCCGCGTGGCGCGCGGCGAGACGCTCAATCAGACCGACACCGGCGGCGACGTGGCGGGCGACTTGGGACGCGAGGTTGCGGGTGGTGGCGTCGAGGTTGGCTTGGGCCTCGGATAAGGACCGTTGCTCAAAGGTTCGGGCGGCGAGCAGCCCACCCACGAGCACCGGAAGCGTGCCGAAAATCAGGTACCGCCGCAGCAGTACCGACCGGAAGGTGCCGGCGTCCTCCGGCCGCGCCCAGCCGGGGGCCGCGGGCAGCTGCTCGATCACGAGATAGGATAGCCAGACCGCGATGAGGCCGTTCGCTGGCTGAAGCACAAGTGCCTGCGTGAAAGAAGGTTCAGGGATTATAACCACGTGGCGGTAGAGAAGCCACGAGAGAGGCGTGCCGAGGAAGATCCAGTAGGCGAGGTCGGCACCGTGCTGTCGGTCTCCGACGGCATCGCCCGCATCCACGGCCTCGAGAACGCCGTCTCCTTCGAGCAGCTCGAGCTCCCGCACGGCGTCACCGGCCTCGCGCTCAACCTCGACGCCGACAACGTCGGCGCGGTGCTGTTCGGCGACTGGCAGCGGATCGTCGAGGGCGACACCGTCAAGCGCACCGGCAAGCAGCTCGAGATCCCGGTCGGCGACGCGCTGCTCGGGCGCATCGTCACGCCGCTCGGCGTGCCGGTCGACGGCAAGGGCCCGATCGAGTCGACGGAGACCCGTCCGCTCGAGATCAAGGCGCCGGGCATCATCGAGCGCCAGCCGGTCGCCGAGCCGCTCCAGACGGGCATCAAGGCGATCGACGCCATGATCCCGATCGGCCGCGGCCAGCGCGAGCTGATCATCGGCGACCGTCAGACGGGCAAGACCTCGATCGCGGTCGACACGATCATCAACAACAAGGACGCGGGCGTCATCAGCGTCTACGTCGCGATCGGCCAGCGCATGGCGACGGTCGTCAACCTCGCCCAGGTGCTCGCCGAGAACGGCGCCCTGGACTCGACGATCATCGTCGCCGCCGGCGCCGACGAGGCCGCGCCGATCAAGTACATCGCCCCGTACGCGGGCGCCGCGATGGCCGAGTACTTCGTCTACAAGGGCGGCCACACCCTCGCCGTCTACGACGACCTCACGAAGCACGCCTTCGCCTACCGCCAGATGTCGCTGCTGCTCCGCCGCCCGCCGGGCCGCGAGGCGTACCCGGGCGACGTCTTCTACCTGCACTCCCGCCTGCTGGAGCGCGCGGTGAAGCTCTCCGACGCCGAGGGCGCGGGCTCGATGACGGCCCTCCCGATCATCGAGACGCAGGCCGGCGACGTGTCGGCCTACATCCC
>JALRCL010000802.1 GCA_023268575.1 Patulibacter sp. | reverse complement strand
AATCATGATTCTCTCCCCGCCGGACTGGAAATTCACGGCCTGTAATCCGGCCACGGTCATCGCCAGGAGCGCGACGAGGATGGCGAACGGCTTGCGCGCCCGCTTGATCTCCAGCAGGAGCCGGTCACTGCGGAGGTTCATCGACCACTCCTCGTCGTCGCCGCGGCACGCGCCGTGTCGCGGTCCTTCACCGCCGACCTCGCGGAGGCGCCGGAGCGCCCCTTGAGCGAGGACAGCGCGCTGGCGCCCGGGAAGCCCTGGCCGGTGAAGGCCTGGAGGATCCGGCTGAGCGCCTCGCAGTTCACCTTCTCCTCGGGCGACGCGCTCGGGTCACCGAGGCGCGTCACGCACGGCGAGGTGACGAGGGTGCGCTCGTCCGGCGCCGTCTGGAAGTTGAACATGAAGCCGTTGGCGTCGAACGGCGAGCCGCCCGAGCTCAGGGCGCTGAAGAACGGCCCGATCGCGGCGTAGTTGCGCAGGCCCGTGTCGTCGTCCTTCGACGCCAGCCACGGGAGCAGGTCGTCGTTGGCGCGGTCGACCGTGGGCTTCAGGCCCTCGATCGTCGCGATCGCCGGGTCGACCGTGCCCGCGAGGCGCGTGGCGGCCGGACGCAGGTCGCGCAGCGTCGGCTCGGCGTCCTCGAGGACCTTGTCGAGCTGGACCATCGCCGGCTTCGCGGCCTTCGCCGCCGCCGGGATCGCCTTCGCCCCCGGCTGGAGCTCCTCCGAGAGCGGGTCGAAGATCCCGAGGGTCGTCCGCAGCCGCGCGTAGGTCGCGGTGGCGTCGTCCATCGTCGCGGGCGCCTGGTCGAGGATCGACCCGATCGCGTTGCTCTGGGACGCCGTCACGCCGAGGGCGACGCGACCGTCGTCGACGAGGCCGGCGAGCTGGTCGTCGCTGGCGTCGAGGGCGCCGAGCAGCTTGCTCGTCTCCTTGACGACCGTCGTGAGGTTGCCGGCGCGGCTCCCCCGCAGCGACGCGAGGCCGGTGCGGACGTTGCGCAGGGCCGGGCCCGCCTCGTCGATGGTGCGGTTGATCGCGTCGGCGTTCTTCGTGCCGTCGTCGAACGCGGTGATGATGTCCTTGATCGCGCGGCGCTGGTTGCGGCCGTAGGGCTGCAGCGCCTGGTCGGCCTCGACCTGGACCTCGGTCCGCGCGAGCGGGATGTCGCCCTGCAGCGGCGCCTTCGCGTGCCCCGGCTGCAGGTCGACGTACATGTTGCGGCCCAGCAGCGTGCGCCAGTAGACGCCAGCGCGGGCGTCGGACCGCAGGTCGACGTCCTGGTCGGAGTCGATCCGCATCGTCACGTCCGCACCGCCGCCGGGGCCGGTGTGGCGCTTGACGTCGGTGACCTTGCCGACGCTCACGCCGGCGACGCGGACCTCGGCCCCGGACTGGATGTGCGAGGCGTCCTGGAACCGCGCGGTGACCTTGTCGCCGCCCTCGGGCAGGAACGGGATCGAGCGCGAGTACCCGGCGTACAGGAGCACGGCCAGGATGGCGGCCAGGATCACGCCTGCCCGCAGCGGCCGCGGGCGGTGACGCCCCGGCCGGTAGGCGCGGAAGATGCTCATCGGCGTCCCTTCGCGTCGTCCTTGACGGTGCACGGCGCCGGGTACGGGTTCGACGCCACCGAGCCGGACTTGCCGGTGGCCCCGGCCACCGACTCCTCGCTCGGGATGAGGTTCAACCGCAGCGCGTTGATCGAGCCGATCTTCTTCTCGCCACCGGGGATGCCGAACCCGAGCATGCTCCCCCACGTCTCGGCGAAGTACGCGATGTCGCACTCGTGCTCGCTGAGGCGATCCATGATCGGCAGGCTCGTCGCGAGCGCCTGGCTGGCGGACGGCAGGATCGGGTCGATCGTCTGCAGGAGGTCGATCGTCGGGTCCGTGGCCTCGTCGACCTTCGTCAGCGTGCTCCGCGCGGCCTTCAGGCCGGGCGTCGCCTCGTCCTGGAGCCGGTTGA
>JALRCL010000508.1 GCA_023268575.1 Patulibacter sp. | reverse complement strand
TCGAGCACGGCCGGCAGCGTCGCCTCGCCGTCGGTGACCCAGCGCTCGAAGCCGATGCGAAAGGCCGTGACCCCGGCCTCGGCGGCGACCGTCGCCCGGGACCCCGCGACGCCGCGCTGGCGCAGCGCCGCGGCGAGCGCGGCGGCGAGCGTCGCCATCTTCGCGAGCTCGCGCTCCAGCAGCTCGACGTTCGCGGCGATCACCGCGTGGCGGCGCCGCGCCCGGGCCCGGTCGGCGTCCAGCAGCTCCGCCGCCGCGGCGAGGGCGGCGCCGACCGCCTCGATCGGCGTGGCCTCGGGCGGCGCGGCGGCCACGGCGCCCGCCATCGCGTCCACGAGCACCTCCGACCGCGCGAAGAGCACCTCGCGCTTGTCCTCGAAGTGGCGGAAGAAGGTCCGCTCCGTGACGCCGGCGCGCTCGGCGATCTCGGCGACGGTCGTGCGCTCGAACCCGCGCTCGGCGAAGAGCTCCAGGGCCGCGGCCTGGAGCCGCTTCGGGCTGTCGGGCTCCCAGCGCGCCATCTTCCCCAGAGTACCGATGACAGTGGCTGACATCGGTGCTACGGTGATGGCAGGAGCTGACATCGCAGGCGCCGCGTCCCGACGGCGCCGCGAGCGACCCACCAGGAGGTCAGTCCCATGCGGATCTTCATCACCGGCGCGTCCGGCTTCATCGGCACCGCGGTCGTCGCGGAGCTGCTCGCCGCCGGCCACGAGGCCGTCGGCCTCGCCCGCTCCGACGCGGCGGCGGCGCGCCTGTCCGACGCGGGCGCCGCGGTCGTGCGCGGCGACGTGCGCGACCTCGACGCGCTCGGCCGCGCGGCGGCCGACGCCGACGGCGTGCTGCACCTCGCCTACGACCACGAGCTGGCCTTCGCCGGCCGCCACGACGAGGCCTCCGCGGCCGACCTCCGGGCGATCGAGGCGCTCGCGGCGCCGCTGGCCGGCACGGACCGCGCGCTCGTCATCGCGAGCGGCACGCTCGGGCTCACCGGCCCCGGCCGCGTCGCCGTCGAGGAGGACCGCGCGACCCCGGCGCCCGGCTTCGGGGCGCGGGCCGCCAGCACCGACGCGGTGCTGCGGCTCGCCGCGACGGGCGTGCGGTCGGCGGTCGTCCGCCTGCCGCCGACCGTGCACGGCGACGGCGACACGGGCTTCGTGCCGCGGATCGTCGCCGCCGCTCGCGCGAGCGGCGAGTCCGCCGACGTCGGCGACGGCGCCAACCGCTGGCCGGCGGTGCACCGGCGCGACGCGGCCACGGTCTTCCGGCTCGCCGCAGAGGCGGCGCCGGCCGGCAGCGCCCTGCACGCGATCGCCGAGGAGGGCGTGCCGTTCCGCGAGCTCGCCGAGGCGGTCGGCGACGGGCTCGGCCTGCCGGTGCGCAGCGTGACGCCCGAGCAGGCGGCCGAGCGGTTCGGGTTCCTCGGCGCGCTGGTCGCGCTCGACACGCCCGCCAGCAGCGGCCGCACGCGGGAGCTCCTCGGCTGGACGCCGGCCGAGGCCGGGCTGCTGCAGGACGTGCGCGAGCACTACCTCGCGCCGGTCGCCTGAGGACCGCCCCCGCAGAACGACGACGGCCGCCCCGAGGGGCGGCCGTCGTGCGGATGCGTCAGCCGGTGGCCGACGTGCGCAGCCCAGAGGGCTGGATCACATCATGCCGCCCATGCCGCCCATGTCGGGCATGCCGCCGCCGGCGCCCTCCTTCTCGGGGGCGGGTTAGTTAGTGGATCTGCTATTCTGATTGGGGGCGATCCAGGTATTGGCAAATCAACCCTTTTACT
>JALRCL010000479.1 GCA_023268575.1 Patulibacter sp. | reverse complement strand
CGCAGGTCGAAGGGCAGCGTCGCGCCCGCCGTCACGCGCGCTCCGTCGTCGACGACGTCCAGGCCGACGACCCAGTACGTGAGGTGACGCGTGTTGCCGATCCCGTCCCGGCCGGCGGAGACGTCGAAGAGCTTCCGGCCGGGCGCGGCGGTGTCGATCGGCGACCCGGACGGTCGAGTGCCGCTGCAGGACGTGCTGTCGTCGCAGGCGTAGTCCGCGAGCACGACGTCGCCCTGGAAGTACGGCGCGTAGTCCGCCGGCACGTGCACCACCGGCGTCGGTGCCGCGAGCGCGGCGCGCGCCCCGACGAGGGCCCCGCCGAGCGCGACGAGGACGGCGGCCACGAGCAGTGCGACCCGCCGCCGACGACGCCGACGAACGGCACGCGCGGAGTCCCGTCGATCGGCGATCGACAGGAAGACGGGGACCGCTGAGCGCTGCACCGGCGGCAGGCTCGCCGTGCGCGAGGCGTTCCTCATCGGGGGCTTCCCTCACGTCGTCCCTCACCGCGTCCCTCAGCTTCACCTTCACCCGCCCGGAGACGGCCGATAGGGTCGCGGCGTGCTCGATGACGTCCCCCTCGTGGCACGCGAGCGACAGCTCGCTCGCGCCACCGACGTCCTCGCCGGCAGGGGGCCCTGGACCGTGCAGGTCGCCGGTCCGGCCGGGATGGGGAAGAGCCGCCTGCTGCGCGAGCTCCGCACGATCGCCGAGAGCCGTGGCCACCTCGTCCTGCCGGGGCGCGCGGCCGACTTCGACGCCGAGCCGGCGTTCGGGATCGTCCGGCACGCGCTGGACGACTGGCTCCGCGCCCTGCCCACCGACGAGCGCCAGCGGCTCGTCGCCGACGACGCCGACGAGCTCGCCGCGGTGCTGCCGCCCGCGGGTGGCCCGGGCGCCGAGGACCCGGTCACCGCCCAGGAGCGCCATCGCGGCTACGACGCCCTGCGACGCCTCCTGCAGCGCGCCGCGAAGCAGCGGCCGGTGCTGCTCGTGCTCGACGACGTGCATTGGGCCGACGCCGCGTCGGTCGAGCTGCTGGCGCACCTCCACGCCCGTCCGCCGCGCGGGGACGTGCGCCTCGCGCTCGGCTTCCGCCCCGCGCAGATGCCGGCGCAGCTCGGGCGGGCCGCAGCTGCCGCGGTGCGCGAGGAGGAGGCGGTCCGGATCGACCTCGAGCCGTTGGACCTGCCCTCGACGCGGCGCGCGCTGGGCGACGAGGTCCCCGAGCGGGTCGCGCGAGAGCTGCACCGCGAGAGCGGCGGCACGCCGTTCTTCCTCCTCGCGCTCGCACGGGCCTACCTGCAGGGCGAGCGGCACGCCGGACCCGCGCCGGACGGGGGGCACGTCCCGGACGCGGTCCGCGTCGCGCTCGCCGGGGAGCTCGAGTCCCTGCCGCCCGACGCGCTGCGCCTGCTCCGGGGGGCGGCGGTCGCCGGCGATCCGTGGGACGTCCTGACGGCTGCGCGCGCCGCGGAGCTCGACCCCGAGGCGGTGCCGTGGGCGCTCGAGGCGCTGCTGACGTCCGGCCTGGCGCTGGCGAGCGAGACCCCGCGCTCGCTCGTCTTCCGCCATCCGATCGTCCGCGACGCCGTGCTCGA
>JALRCL010000472.1 GCA_023268575.1 Patulibacter sp. | reverse complement strand
ACGACGTCCCCGGCCTGGCCGTGTCGATGGCCTCGCCGCACGGCGACTGGAACCTCCGCGACGAGTTCACCTGGGACTTCACCGTCGCCGCCGAGCTCGCCGCGCGGGTCGTGGCGGAGCTGCATCGCGGGCTGCTGCCCGGGGCTGCGAACGACGGGGCCCCGATCGTCCCGCTGGACGAGCGCACGATCCTCAACCTCAACGTCCCGCAGGGCGACGTGTCCGCCGTCGAGGTCACGCGCCTGGGCCGCCGGCGCTACCGGGACGAGCTCGAGCCGGTCGACACGGCCCCGGACGGCACCCGCACCTACTGGCTCTACGGCACCCGCCACGGCTTCGAGCCGCGCCCGGGGACCGATCTGCACGCCCTGAGCGAGGGGCGCGCGTCGATCACGCCGCTGCACCTGGACCTCACGCACGACAGCTCGATCGAGCCGCTGACCGGCCACGGCTTCGAGCGCCTGCTCGACGAGCTGGCCACCGGCGGCTGAGGCGCGCCCGGGCGCTGCTCCGGCGGGCGCGGCTCCGGTCGCCCGAGGTCCTAAGCTCCGGGACGTGAGCGCGGACACGTCCCCCCTGCCCGCCCCGCCCGCCGGCGACGATCCGGCCGACCGGGTCGCCTGGCTGCGCACGGTCGTCGAGCACCACCGGCGGCGCTACTACGAGCAGGACGATCCGGAGATCGGCGACGAGGAGTACGACGCGCTCTTCGGCGAGCTCGAGCGGCTCGAGCAGGAGCACCCCGAGCTCGACGCGGCGGACTCGCCGACGAAGCGCGTCGGCGGCGCGCCGCTGGACAAGCTCACGAAGGTCCGGCACGAGCAGCCGATGCTCTCGCTGGCCAACGCCCACCAGCCCGAGGAGCTCGAGGCGTGGGTCGACCGGATGCGCAACCACCTCGCCCGCGAGGGGATCGAGGATCCGGCGTTCCGGTTCGTCACCGAGCCGAAGGTCGACGGCCTGGCGATGAGCCTGCGCTACGAGGACGGCGTCCTCGTCCGGGCCGCCACGCGCGGCGACGGCGAGGTCGGCGAGGACGTCACCCACAACGTCCGCACGATCCCGACGGTCCCGTTGCACGTGCCCGATGCGCCGGCGGTGCTCGAGGTCCGGGGCGAGATCTACATGGCGCTGAAGGACTTCGAGCGCCTGAACGAGCGACGCGCGCAGGCGGGCGAGTCGACGTTCATGAACCCGCGCAACTCGGCGGCCGGCACGATCCGCCAGCTCGACCCGAAGCTCGCGAAGACCCGTCCGCTGTCGTTCTGGGCCTACGGGGTGGGCGTCGTGGCGGCGAGCCGCGCCGACGCGCCGGACGCCGGCGACGGCGCCGCGTCGGCGGCCGCCGGCACGTCGTCGAGCGTCGGCGAGGTCCTCGGGGTCGAGGGCCACTACGGCGTCCTGCTCTGGCTCAAGGAGCGCGGTTTCCCGGTCAACGAGGACGTTCGCGTGCACGACGACGCGGCGGCCGTCGTCGCGCGCTGCGCCGAGTGGCAGGAGCGCCGGGACCGCCTCGACTTCGAGATCGACGGCGTCGTCGTGAAGGTCGACGACCACGAGCTGCAGCGCCGGCTCGGCAGCGTCGGGCGCGACCCCCGCTGGGCGATCGCGTGGAAGTTCCCGCCGCGGACCGCCGTCACGACGCTGCTGGACGTCGTCTGGAGCGTCGGCAAGTTCGGCGACCTGCACCCCTACGCGGTGCTCGACCCGGTCGTCGTCTCCGGCGTGACGGTGAGCCAGGCGACGCTCCACAACGAGGAGGATCTCGCCCGCAAGGACGTCCGCCCGGGCGACCGGGTGATCGTGCTGCGCGCCGGCGACGTCATCCCGCAGGTCATCTCGCCCGCGCCGCACGAGGTCGAGCGCGCGGACCGGGCCGACCCGCCGCTG
Organism: Patulibacter sp.; assembly: GCA_023268575.1. Lineage (GTDB taxonomy): Bacteria > Actinomycetota > Thermoleophilia > Solirubrobacterales > Solirubrobacteraceae > Patulibacter. The sequence continues at coordinate 6,266 of JALRCL010000472.1, read as the reverse complement.
CCCCCGGCCCGCTGCCCCGCCTGCGGGACGCCGACCGAGAAGCCCGAGGACTCCGTCTTCACCCGCTGCCCCAACCGCGGCGGCTGTCCCGGCCAGCAGTACCAGCTGCTGAAGCACTACGTCAGCCGCGGCGCGATGGACATCGAGGGCCTGGGGGAGAAGCAGGTCCTCCAGCTGCTGCAGCAGGGCCTCGTGCGGACCGCGGCGGACCTCTACGGCCTGACGGCCGAGCAGCTCGTCGAGCTCGAGGGCTACGGCGAGATCTCGGCCAACCGCGTCGTCGACGCGATCGCCCGGTCCCGGGAGCAGCCGTTCGCGCGTGTCCTGTTCGCGATCGGGCTCGAGGAGGTCGGTCAGGTGACCGGCCGCAACCTCGCAGGGCGGTTCCGGACGATCGACGCGCTCCGGGCCGCGACGCCCGAGGAGCTCGCCGAGACCCCGGGCGTCGGCGGCAAGATGGCGGAGATCATCGCCGAGCGGCTCGCGGACCCCGCGGTCGTGGAGCTCGTCGAGCGTCTGCGCGCCGCGGGCGTCCAGCTCGAGCAGGAGGGACCGGCGCCGGGGGAGGGCACGCTCGACGGCCTGACGGTCGTGCTGACCGGCACGCTGCCGACGCTCACGCGCGAGCAGGCCACGGAGCGCCTCACGGCGGCCGGCGCGCGCGTCACGACCTCGGTGTCGAAGAAGACGTCGGCGCTCGTGGCCGGCGAGTCGGCGGGCTCGAAGCTCGAGAAGGCCGAGCGCCTGCAGGTCCCCGTCCTCGACGAGGCGGGGCTCGAGCGGCTGCTCGCCGAGGGACCCGGGGTCCTGGCCCCGGAGCCCGGGGACGACGCCGGCGACCCCGCGGGCGCGGCCGAGGACGCCGCGGCGGCGGACGACGACGCCGTGCGCCCGACCGACGCCGCCGCGGAGCCGGACGGATCGGACTGAGCGCGCGCCCCGGAGGTCGCGGCGACGCCGCGCCGCACGCGACCCGGGAGCGGACGACGTCCACGCCGGCGTGCCTCGGGCGACCGTCGAGGACGGCGGTGGCGGTCCGCGCGGGCGTGGTACCGTCGGTCATCCGATACGCCGCCCACTCGATCTGAGGCTCCGAGCCTCGCCCGGGTCCCGCGCCGCATCCGTGCGGCGGACTGCCTCGGGGATCGGGAGTGTCCGCCTGCCCAGGCTCGACACGAGGTCCTGGGACGTTTGTTTCTAGCGGTGGCGCTGATCGGGCGATGCGGGCGGACCTCCGGGTCCGCCCGTTCGCGTTCCGGGCTCGAGCGCCGCGGTCCGGCGCGCCCGGGACCGGTGCTCCGGGGTTCGCGCGCGTTCAGCCGCGCGCCGCGAGCGCTGCCACGAAGCGGTCCTGCGCGCTGCGCGCCGACGCCGGGGAGACGCCGTTCTGCAGGATCGCGAACGCGACGTCCCGCCCCGGGATGGTGCGGCAGAACCCCGCGAGCGCCGAGACGCCGTTGATCGTGCCGGTCTTCGCCTGGCAGCGGCCGACCGCGGCGGTGCCGCGCATCCGACGGGCGAGCGTCCCGGTGCGCCCCGCCTGCGGCAGGGCCGCGCGCAGCGTCGGGCCGAGGCCGAGGTCGCCGTTGGCCCGCTGCAGCAGCCGCACGACCTGGAGGGGGCTGACCCGGTTGCGCCGCGTGAGGCCGGAGCCGTCCCGCAGGCCCGGCGTCGACCCGATGTAGGCCCGCAGCGTCGCGCGCTCGCGGACGATCGACGAGGCGAGCGTCGACGGACCGGCGGCGGCGGACTGCTCGACGCACGGGCGATCGGCGTCGGTCTGCGGCTCGTCGGGCACCGGCTCGAGCCCGGCGGCGACGCGGCACGCGCCCTCGACCCCGTCGCGGGCGAAGACGGCCTTCAGCAGCATCTCGGCCTGGAAGTTGTCGGACGGCCCGAGGACGCTCTCGGCGAGCTGGGCGAGCGTCGGACCCCGCAGGACCGCGACCTGCGCCGCCGTCGACGGCGCGCCGCGCGCGCCCAGCGCACCGGTCACCGTCACGCCGGCGGACCCGAGCGCGGACCGGAAGACCGACGCGGCGCGCCGGGCCGGGTCGGGCTGCCCGCTGCCCCGGTCCAGCACGAGCGCGCCGATCCGCCCGCCCATGTCGCCGTCGACGTGGCGCCCGGTCCGGTCGCCGCCCTGCCAGGCGTCGAACGCCGAGGCGTCGGCGAGGACCTTGCCGTGCAGGGCGCGGACGCCGAGCGCCTGCGCCGTCTGCTGGGCGAGCGCCCGCAGCCCCGTCCGCGAGAGCGTCGGATCGCCGCCGCCGACGAGGTAGAGGTTGCCGCGCCAGACGTCGCCCTCGGCCGCCCCGGTCGCGAGGACCCGCGTGCGCGGCGCCCAGCCCGGGCCGAGGGTGCGCAGCGCGGTGGTGACGGTGAAGAGCTTCGTCACCGACGCGGGGATCCGCCGCGTGCTGGCCTGGCGCTGCAGGAGCGTCTTGCCGGTCCGCAGGTCGACGACCAGCACGCCCGAGCGCCCGCCGAGGCCCGACGTCGACGGCATGGCCGCGCCGGCTGGGGCGGCGGACGCCGCGAGCCCCGTTGCGAGGATCGCGAGCAGCGCGACGATCGCGCGCGGCAGGACGGTGGTCGGTCGGCGGGCCCCGAGCATCGCGGGCGGACGGTAACGACTCGCTCGGCGCGCCGAGCCGGTGGCGCGCCGCGGACGCGTCGGCGCCGGCCGGACCGCGTCGCTCGTCAGGCCCCGTCGTCCGCCGCGTGCCGCACGCGGTGCAGCGCCACCCGCCCGATGCCCTTCAGCCGCAGCCGGCCCAGCGGGCGCCAGTCCAGGCCGTCCTCGCCCTCGAGCAGGTCGCGGGTCACGTCGTCCACGACGACGCTGTCGGGCCGGGCGGTCGAGCAGACCCTCGACGCGCGGTTGATGGCGGGCCCGAACCAGTCGCCCGAGCGCGGCACCGCGTCGCCGGTCGCCACGCCGCACCGCAGCCGCGGGAACTCCGGGTCGGCCTCGGCGGCGTCCTGCAGCGCCAGCACGACGTCGACGACCTCGCGCGGGTGCTGGCCGAGCAGCAGCAGCGCGTCGCCGATCGTCTTCACGATCCGCACGGTCGTGCCCGCCACGACGGCGCTGCCGAGCGTCGCCAGCTGGGACGCGACGCCCTCGAGCCGCTCGGCGCCGAGCTCCTCCCCGAGCCGCGTGAAGCCGACGACGTCGGCGAAGGCGACCGTCACGATCGTCGCGCCCGCCAGGCGACCCTCGGCGATCGCCCCCGCGTCGAGCTCGATCGCGAGCAGCTGCTCGATCCCGCGGTCGCGCAGCACGCTGCCGAGCGCGTCGACGAGGTGCTGCTCGGTCTGCTCCGACGCGCGTGCGAGGCGGTGCGCGAGCTCGAGCTCGTCGTCGCCCTCGCGGGCGAGCCCCGAGCCGAGGTCGACGATCGCCGCCGCGCCGAGCCGGGCGCCGAGGTCGCCCAGCGTGCGTCCGAGGTTCACGATCGCCGCCGGATCGATCCCCGCCTCCAGGAGACCGCCGACGAGCCGGGCCAGGCCGACGTCGCGCGTCGTCCACGCGGCCTCGTCGCGGCGCGGGATCGCCACCCCGGCGGCCTGCATCACCCGTTCGAGCAGGTCGGGGTCGACCCCGGTCTCGCGGACCATGTCGGCGGTGCTCAGGGTCGCGTTGCCCCGGATGGCGCGCTCGGCCGGCAGGAGCGCGAGCCGCCCACGGGCCGCCGCGTCGGCGAGCGCGTCCTCGTCGTGGCCGGCCTCGCGCAGCTCGGCGACGAGCCGGCGACGGACCTCCGCGGCCTCGCCCTCGAGTCCGCCGAGCAGCGCGTCGTCGCTCACGCCGCCACCGCCGCGGCGTACGCGCGCAGCACGCGGGGCACGTCGGTCGCCGCGGGGACGGTCAGGCGCACGTGGTCGCGGTCCCCGAAGACGTCGCCGGACTGCACGAGCACCCCGTGGCGCTCCAGGCCGGAGCGCAACGCGGCGGCGTCGAGCCCGGGGGCGCGGAGCCAGAGGGCGCAGCTCTGGGAGGGACGGACGAGGGCGCCCGCGGCCGTCAGCTCGCCCGTCACGCGCTCGCGGTTCGCGGCCACGGCGCGCACGCGTCGCTCCACGAGCGCGTCGGCGTGACCGAGCGCCGCGGCGGCGCCGGCGAGCGTCAGCCCCGGCAGGCCGAGCCGCGGCACGAGCGCCGCCAGGCGGGAGGCGTCGGCGCCGACGGCGAAGCCGCAGCGGAGGCTCGCCAGGCCCCAGGCCTTGCTGAAGGAGCGCAGCACGATCAGCCGGGGATCCTCGTCGGTCAGCCGCAGCAGCGCGTCGCGGTCCTCCCGGTCGACGAACTCGCGCAGCGCCTCGTCGACGATCACGGTCACCTCGGCGGGCAACCGGCGCAGCAGCTCGCGGACGGCGGCGACGCCGAGCAGGTCGCCCGTCGGGTCGTTCGGGCCGCCGAGCAGCACGAGCCGCGTGCGGGGCCCGACCCGCTCCAGCAGGCGCTCCGGATCGAGGCCGTCGACCGGCACCGGCTGGGCGCCGGCGTCGCGGATCGCCAGCGGGTAGAGCGGGTAGCAGGGCCAGGGCAGCAGGACCTCGTCGCCGTGGCCCAGGAGGGCGGCGCAGGCGCGCTGCAGCAGGCCCGAGACGCCCTCGCCGACGACCATCCGCTCGGCCGCGACGCGGTGCCGGGCGGCGAGGCCGTCGCGCAGCTCGGCGTCGCGGCCCTCGGCGTAGCGATTGAGCGCCCGGCGGGCAGCGAACGTGATGGCGGAGACGACCTCCGGCGGCGGCAGCTCCGGCCACGTCGTGCGGGAGAGGTCCAGCGGCGCGGCCCGTGCGAGCTCGCGCGCGCGTCGGTCGCGCGCGTCGCGGCGGAGGCCGGCGTTGACCTCCTCCTCGCTGAGGCCCTCGAACTGGCGGTAGCGGTCCAGCAGCCCCACGTCAGAACCCGCCGAGCGTCGGCCGCAGGCCGCCGAGCAGCAGGAACCAGACCGCGAAGATCGGCACGACGACGAACGTCGTGGCGGCGAAGACCCGCCCCAGCACGCCCCCGCGCTGGTCCACCCCGCCGGCGCGGCGCACGAGGATCCAGAGCTGGTCGACCCGCCGCAGCAGGGAGAGCGCTCCGAAGACGAACGCGAGCACGAGGACGAACGCGACGACGATCCAGAGCCCCGCGTTGTCGGGCACGAGCTGCGAGGCGACCCACATCGCCGCCAGCGGCGCCGGTCCCCAGACCGCGGCGGTCAGGAGGACCATGACGGCGAGCGTCGCCGCGGCGAGCAGCCGGTCCCCGGCCTGCCGCGCGGGGGAGCCGGTCTCCGGCAGCCGGCCGTAGCGGACCGGCGCCGTGCCCGGGCGGCGACCGATGAAGAGGCCGCCGTTCTCGGTCGGATCGGTGCGCACGCCCGGATCGTACCGAGGGTCGCGTCTCGGCTCGACCGGCTCCCCGCGCCGGGCTCAGGCTTCCGCGTAGAGCGCGTCGAAGCGCTCGGCGAACCGCTCGTTGACGATGTTGCGCTTCACCTTCATCGTCGGCGTCAGCTCGCCGGTCTCCTGGGAGAGGTCGCGGTCGGCGATGACGAACCGCTTCACCTGCTCCACGCGCGCGAGCTTCGCGTTCGCCCGGTCGACCTCGGCCTGGATCGCCGCGATCACCTGCGGGTGGCGGGCGAGCTCGGGGATCTCGGTCGGCAGGCCCTGGGCCTCGGCCCACGGCACCACCGTCTCGGGGTCGAGCGTGATCAGCGCGACGGGGTACGGACGGCGGTCGCCGTGCATCACGGCCTGGCTCACGAGCGGCGGCAAGGCCTCGGCCGCGGACTCGCGCGCGCGCTCGGTGAGCGGGGGTCGGCGCACCCCCTCGACGAGGGCCTCGAGGAGCGCAACATAACGCTCGGAGTCGACCACCGCCGTGACCTCCGCGGCGGCGTCTGTCATGCGTCGTGCCAGGGCCGTGTCGATCACGGCCCGCGCGCGAGCGGAGTCGGCCTCTTCGAGCTCGAGTGCGTGCGCGTCGAGGCGCTCGCGCAGCACCTCCGTGTCGCGAGCGGCTCCCAGGCCCGATGCCATCCACCCGAGCTCGGCGCGGAGGTCGCGTGCCCAGGCCTCGTCGATCAGGGGCTCGAACACCTTGAGTCCGCTGCGCAGCCGGCGGGCGCTCACGCGCATCTGGTGCACGGCGTCGGGCAGGCCTCGGCGCAGGAGCAGGTCGGCGAGCAGGAGGCGACGGCAATGCAGGGCGAGGTAGGCGCTCACGACGTCACCGGCGGGCGCGGACGCGTCGGGCCAGGGGA
>JALRCL010000120.1 GCA_023268575.1 Patulibacter sp. | reverse complement strand
GCCTGCTCGGCGAGCGAGGGCAGGAGCGTCACGGCGGTGGCGCCGGAGCCGATGACGACGATCCGCTTGCCGGCGTAGTCGAGGTCCTCGGGCCAGTGCTGCGGGTGGATCAGCGTGCCCTCGAAGACCTCGGCGCCCGGGAACTCGGGCGTGAAGCCCTCGTCGTAGCGGTAGTAGCCGGTGCAGTTGTAGTAGAGGCCGCAGGTGATCGTCAGCGGCTCGGCGTCGGGGTCGTCGGTCCGCTCGGCGGTCACCGTCCACCGCGCGTCCGGCGTCGACCACGCCGCGTGGACGGCCCGGTGGTGGAAGCGGATCAGCCGGTCGACGCCGTGCTCGGCGGCCGTCCGCTCGACGTACTCGCGGATCGACGGGCCGTCCGCGATCGCCTGGGGCGAGTCCCACGGGGAGAAGTCGAACCCGAGGGTGAACATGTCGGAGTCCGAGCGGATGCCGGGATAGCGGAAGAGGTCCCACGTGCCCCCGATCGCCCCGCGGGACTCGAGGATCGCGATCGACTTGCCCGGGTGCTGCTGCCGGAGCCGGCACGCGGCGCCGATCCCCGAGAGCCCCGCTCCGACGATGAGGACGTCGACGTGCTCGGTCATGGTTCCTACCGTACCGTAGGCTACTCACCAGTAGCAAGAGCGCCGATGCGCCAGGTTCCGCCGTCGTGTCGCTGGGCGGTTCGGGAGGGGGGTCCCAAATAGTCGGACGTCCGACTATCCCGCCTTCGCCGACCGGGGGGATGGTGGGCGGTCGCCCTCGCCGCCAGGGGCCGTCGCGCGCGAGGATCGGCGGGTCGTCTCCGACCGCTCCGATCCGAGGTCCCGCATGTCCACGACTGCCCATCCCACCCACGTCGGCGTGATCGGCGGTGGCCAGATGGGCACGGGCATCGCGGAGGTCGCCGCCCGCCGCGGCTGCGACGTCGTGATCGTCGAGGTCGACGAGGATCGGGCCAAGGCGGCCGGCGACCGGATCGCCTCCTCGATCGCGCGCGGCGTCAAGCGCGGCAAGATCGAGCAGGCCGACGCCGACGACGCGCTCGGGCGGCTCACCGCCACGAGCGACTTCGGCCGCCTCGCGGATCGGCAGCTCGTCGTCGAGGCGGTCGTCGAGCAGAAGGCGGCGAAGCTCGACGTCTTCACCCGCCTGGCCGACACCCTCGAGGACCCCGACGCGATCCTCGCCTCGAACACGAGCTCGATCCCGATCGTCGAGCTCGGCGCCGCCGTCGGCGACCGCGCCGGCAAGGTCCTCGGCCTGCACTTCTTCAACCCGGTGCCGGTCCTCTCGCTTGTCGAGGTCATCCCATCCCTGCTCACCGAGCAGGAGGTCACCGACCGCGTGTGGGCCTTCACCACCGACGTCCTCGGCAAGGACCCGATCAAGGCCCCCGACCGCGCCGGGTTCACCGTCAACGCGCTGCTCATCCCGTACCTGCTCTCCGCGATCCGGATGCTCGAGCAGGGCCTCGCGTCCGCCAAGGACATCGACGAGGGCATGGTCAAGGGCTGCGCGCACCCGATGGGCCCGCTCGCGCTGTCCGACCTCATCGGCCTGGACACCGTCCTCGGCGTCGCGGAGACGCTCTACGCCGAGCAGCGCGAGCAGCTCTTCGCCCCGCCCGCCCTATTGCAGCGCCTCGTCGCCGCCGGCCGCCTCGGCCGCAAGACCGGCCACGGGCTCTACAGCTACTGAGCGGGGGCCCCGCGGAGGCGGGCGCCTCGCTGGCTCAGGCGGCGCGCTCGGCGGGCGCCTGGCCCGACGGGCGCTCGGCCAGGCGCACGTAGAGCAGGCCCTCGCGCTCGGCGATCTCGTGGACGGCGGCCGCGCCGTCGCCGCCTGCGTCGACCGCGGCGAAGCCCCGGCCCGAGCGGAAGACGGAGACCTGCCGGTCGCCGAGCGCCGCGACGCGCCGCTCGCGCGCCGGGACGTCGGCCGCGGTGCCCACCAGGCGGAACCCGTCCAGCAGGAGCGGTGCGCCGGCGGCGAGGTCCTGGCCGTCGCGGATGGCGATCGTCCGGGGTGCTTCGGGGAGGGAGGAGAGCAGCTGGAGCATCCTTGGGGACCAAGGCTAGGGACGCTCGCGGGCCGAGCTGTTGGCCCGATGTTGCAAGTTCGCGGGGATCTGCCCGCCGGGGCGGTGCGCCCGCACCGGCGCGGACCTCGCCGCCGGGCGACGCCTCCTCGGCGCCGCCCGGCGACCCGCAGCTCGCGGCCGGCCGCCCGTCCGACGCCGCCCGTCACCGATCGGGGCCGACCGAACGGCCCGTGGCGTCGCTCACGCCTCCCGCGGCTCGAAGCCGTCGTAGCCGAGCTGGACGCTGCCGAGGTCGCCGCGGAAGGTCCTGCGGCCGGCCTGGCGGATCGCCAGGGCCTGCTGGGCACGAGAAGCCGGCGTGGCGGTCGCCCACTGGACGGTTTGGATCACCGTCAGGGTGTTCAGCCGCTCCGTCGCGATCTGCCTGGCGCGCGACGACATCGCCCGCATCCGGCGGTTCTCGCGCAGCCGCGCGCGCAGGTCCTGCTCGATCATCTGGGCGCCGATCCGCTCGCGGCCGCTCAACTCCGCGAGACCGTTGGCGATCATGTAGGACGAGACCGTGTAGGCGGCGATCGCGTCGGCGTAGTCGGTGTCCGACCAGCCCAGCGGCCGGATCAGGCGCCGGAACGCGGCCCGGAAGGTGCCCTTGTCGGCCTCCTTCAGGAACCGCTTGCCGTCGAATCCCTTGCGGCCGAGCCGCTTGCGGAAGAGCGCCGCCATCTGGCGGTTGACCGTCCGCGAGACCTTCGCCGAGCGACGGTAGCCGAGCACGCGGTCGATCTTCGGCTGCGACGGCGCGGACGAGCCCGACGAACCGCTGCCGGTGCTGGGCGTCAGCGGCGGGAAGGACAGCGGCGGCGGGTCGGAGGAGGGGGCCGGCGGCGGGTAGTAGTAGCTCGTCGGGACGTCCTGCATCGTCGTCGGGTTGTAGATGTCGGCCTGACCGGCGGCCGGGCGCACCAGGCCGCCGGCGGCCAGCAGGACCGCGATCAGCAGCGCCGCGAGCGCCGGTGCCCGGCGCCCGGGGACGGGGATCGAGGGGTGGGGCATCGGTGGCTCCTGGGGGGATGTCACCGGGACCGTAGCCCCGGCGACGTGCGCCCGTCCACCTCGATCGCGGGCCGGCCACCGACCAGCCGCGGTCACCGAGACCGTGGGCACGACGGCTCGCCGCCGCCCGCGCGCCGGGGTGTCGCGGATCGACCGACGGCCGCTCAGCGGATCGTGCCGGTGACGTCCAGCCGCAGGTCCTGGCCGGTGCGGCGGGAGGTCACCTGCTCGACGGAGAGCTTCGGGTTCTCGAAGATCGTCAGCCGGAAGACGGCGCCGAGCGCGTTGTCCGGGGCCACGACGACCTGGCCCTCCTCGGCGGTCACCGCGAGCCCGATCCGCTGGGTGATCCCGAGGATCGAGACCGCGACCTCGAACCGCGGCACGCCGTCGCCGCCGTCGGGCAGGACGGTCAGCTCGGTGCCTCCGGGCGCCATCGCGCGCAGCGCCGCGAGCGTCATCGTCGCGGACGCCTGCACGCGCCCGTCCTCGATCCGCGTGCGGACGTCGCGCAGCTCGAGCCCCCCGATCGTCATCCGCCCGACGACCGAGGTGATCCGCCCGACGTCCTTGCTGCGCTCCAGCAGGTCGGAGAGCTCGTCGTCGGAGCGCTCCAGGCCGGCCGAGCGGACGTCGACCGAGTCGACCTTGCCGAGCACCATCTTCCAGGCGGGGAACGCCTTCACGGTGACCTCGGCCGAGGGGTCGCCGAGCTTGGAGCGCACCACCCGCGCGCCGATCCAGGGGAGCAGCAGCTGCCCGCCCACGAGCAGGACGACGAGCGTGGCGAGCGCGCCGACCTGCAGCTGCCGGCGCGTGACCTTGCGGCCCTTCATCACGCGCATCGTAGGGCAGGACCGCGGCCCTGCCGCCCCCTCGACGGCGCCCGGACCCCTCGCCCGTCCGCGATCGATTGCCGGCGATCGTGCGATTGGGATAGAACAGCCGGGAGCGGCCGTGCCCCGTGCGGTCGCCGGAACGTCGAACCGAGGGGAACACCCGTGCCGACCTACGTCCTGCTGACCCGCCTGTCGCCCGACGGCGTGC
>JALRCL010000108.1 GCA_023268575.1 Patulibacter sp. | reverse complement strand
TGACTCTGGATGACCTTCCCGTGGCGCTGAGGTGGGCCACAGCATTGCCCGCAGAAGAACCCGACCGTCTTCTCACCCAGCTGGCCGACAGCATCATCGCTGCCGCGTGGCCCCACATCGACGACCCGGTGCTTGCTGACGGGATACTCGATGTCGTACTGCGTCGGGCGTCCCAGTACGCCCCGCTCGTCGGCCGCGACGACACCGTCACGTTCTCCGAAGCGCTAGGCCGGCGGGCTCTCGTGGCCCGAGCCATCGACGAGCGGGGAATCGGACGTGACGAGGCCATGAGGCTGCTGTATTCGGAGCCGCGGCTGATCGTCGCCGCCGACGCTCGTTGGGTGTTGGAGCGCACCGAGGCCGCGCTGGGGTCGGCGAGCGAGAGCACGTGGGCTGCGCTCGCGTCGCCGATGCTCGCTTCTGGTTTCTCCGGCAGCGACGGCCTCGAGTTGGCGTTCTCGCTGGTCGAGCGCAGCGAGGTCGCCCGACGCGAGCTGTCGTGGTTGTTCGAGCCTGTTCGCCTGGACTCCGAGGACGCCGGGAGGCAGACCTGGAGGGCCATGCGTCGTCGCGAGCGGGAGGTCCAAGAGTTCTCCGAGGAGGTTGACCGCGCCATCCGTGAGTCACTCGACGCCTTCGACGGAGGCGAGACGGACGCTTGGTGGCACGTCAACGTCTCGCTCACGCGCCGCTCCTCCCAGGACGAGCTCGAGGCCGATCTCACGCGCTTGCCCGCCTGGGGGCAGATCGACGAACCCACACGTACCCGCATCGTCGACGGCGCCGGGCCGTACCTAAAGCAACAGAGCCCGAACGCCGAGCTGTGGTTCTCGACCAACACGCTCCACCGTCCAGCGTGCGCCGGCTATCGGGCGCTGTACCTCCTAGCCAAGCTGCGGCCTTCCGAGTTCCGTGATCTCGACGATGCGACCTGGGCCCGTTGGATGCCGATTGTTCTTGGCTATCCGCGATCCAGTGGGATCAACGACGCGGACGACGTTCATGTTCAGGTCATGCTGGCCGCGGCCTCGAGGCAGCCGGCAGAACTCGTTCGATGGGTGGTCAAGGCCATTGAAGCGGAGAATCGGGAAGGCGAAGGCCATTTGTGGGTGCTTCACCGGCTGCGACCGGTAGACGCTCCCGAGATCACGCGTGCGCTGACGGAGAAGATCGCGGACCCGGCGCTGGTGGCCCGCGCTCGGGCCGACCTCGTCGAGCACGTCATGCGTATCGACGCACCGGCTGCTATTGCCGAAGCGACGCCGTTCGTCACGGTCGACCAGGCGGCGCGGGACGCGGGGACGCCTGTCGCCATCGGTGCGGTGCTGCTCTCACATGCTCCTGCGCGAGCGTGGTTGCTTCTCGAGCCGCTGTTCGAGGCGATGCCGACGCACGGGGTCGAGATTGTTGGCGCCGTGGCCTACGGCGAGCACACCGACATCGGCGGGCAACTCGACGACGACGCGCTCGCGAGGCTCGTCTCGTGGATGTTTGAGTACATCGCACCCGCGGAGGATCCGCCACAGAAGGCCGGCGTTTACTGGGGTTCGCCCCGGGAGTCGATGGGACGTCTTCGCGATCGGCTGGTCGAGATCCTGGCGCATCGAGGTACCGACGCTGCGGTCTCAGCGATCGAAGCACTGCGTGATCGCCACCCGTCGCGTGCGTTGGATTGGCGGCTCCGCGACGCCCGCGAGAGGCGGCTCTCTCGCTGGACCGGGCCGGAACCGAAGCATGTCGTGCAGCTCGCCAGCATCAACGATGCCCGCATCGTGCTGTCGGAAGAGCACTTGCTCGAGGCAGTCGTCGCATCGCTGCGCCGCATCTCGCGCGAACTGCGGCACGGCCAGCCAGTGACCGCTCCCGAACTGTGGAACACAGCGCCGGCGAGGCGACCCAAGTCCGAGACGGAGCTCTCGTCCTGGCTGGCGGCAAAGCTCAGGAGAGATCTCGAGCTCGGAGGTCGGGTGATCAACCGCGAGCCGGAGGTTCGGCCGAGCTCGAGCGGCAAGGGCATCGGCGAGAGCGTCGACATCGCCGTCTCCACCCCGCTCGGCTCTCGCGTCGACGGCGCTCGGAGCGCCACGGTGATGGTCGAGGTCAAGGGCGTCTGGAACAAAGAGATCAAGACCTCGCTCTCGGAGCAGCTCGTCGCCCGATACCTCTCCGCATCGAGTCGGCACGGCGTCTACGTCGTGTTCTGGTTCGATCGAGATGGGTGGGATAACACTGATTGGCGTCGAGACCGATGGACGAAGGGGCTTGGCGAATCGACGGCGATCTTCGATCGGCAGGCGAACGAGGTGTCGGTCTCCGGAGACGTGTCCGTGCGTGCCATGGTTCTGGACGGCTCACTGGGGGGGCGTAGCGGCCGCTTCCAGGTGACTGCCTGGCGACCGGACCACGGCTGTCGAACCTGGAAGCGGTAGAGCACCGTCGGCCGACCTGGGAATGGGGGTTGGTCTTCCTGGGTGCTGGTCATGGTCGAGAGATGCCCTCACTCCCGGACCTCGACTCGGTGCTGACAACGGGTTCGAGCCCCGTCGCTCCCGCTCCAAGGGACTTCCCGAAACCCCGCCACGAGCGGGGTTTCGTCGTTCCCGGGCCGCCCGCGACCTCCCTCGACCCGGCCCGCCCGCCCGAGGCCCGTCGGCCCGCGTCGTCGCCGCGCGGGCTCTCCGCGACCCGGAGGCGAGCGGCTGTGCGAGGGTCCAGGGCGTGTCCCCCGCACGTCCGGTCCCCCGCCGGCGGCTGCTCGTCGCCGCCACGCTCGTCGTCCTCCTCGTCCTGGCCGCCTGGCTCGTCTTCGGGCGCGACACCGACCGGCTCGAGGCACTGCGCGACCTGCCGGCCGTCGAGCGGGTCGCCGAGGACGGGACCGACATCGACGTCGTGCTCCGGCCCGGCGCCGGAGAGCGAGACGTCGTGGCGGCGCTCGACGCCCTGCCGCAGGACGCCACGGGCGGGGCGGTGCGGCTCGGCCGCGCGACGTTGCGCTTCGACGGTCGCGGCACGACCGTCGAGGAGGTGGCGCCGGCGCTCGTCGCCGCCGGGCGGCTGCGGAGCCGCGCCCAGGCGATCGAGCTGCGGGGCGGGTCCGGGCGCACCCGGGTGGAGGCCTGGGTCACCCGCCGGTCCCGCGCCGCCGCCGTCGCTCGCGAGCTGCTCGACCGGCTCGCGCCCGCCGGCGCGCCCGCGCTCGGCGGCGTCGACGTGCTCGAGGTCGCGCTGCGCGGCACCCTGCAGGGCGACGAGGCCGTCGTCATCGGCGACGTGGGGACCCAGCGGCCCGGCCCCGTCCGCGCGGCGCTCGCCGCGGCGAGCAGCGCGAGGCTCGCCCAGCGCGAGCCGGTCGTGCGCGCGTACGCCGCAGCGGTCGAGCTGCGGGTGGGTGCCTCCGGCCTCGCCGACGTCGGTCGCGCGTGGCGCGAGGTCACGGCCGCCGTCCCACGCGATCGCCGATCGATCACGCTCTACGTCGAGCTGCCGGCGCCCGACGACGGGGTCGACGGCCGCGTCACGGCGCTCAGCGGGACGCCCGGGACCGACCCCGCCCGTGCGGTGCGGGCGCTCACGGCGCTCGGCCCGCGGGCGGAGCGCGCGTTCGCGCGGCCGGACCTCTCGTACGTCTCCGGTCGGCTGCCGGACGCCGCCGCGGCACGCCGCGCGATCGCCGCCGTCGGCCGGCTCGGCGCGCGCCGCGTCGCCGTCGCCTGGCCGTCGGCGCCCGCCGGCACGACGTGGTTCGGCACGTGGTCGCCGAACGACGAGCGGGACACCCAGATCGACGACGTCCCCGCGACCGCGGCGGCGCTGGTCGCCGGCGCGGCCCGCGCCCGGGCGGCCGGCATCCCCGGCATCCGCTGGCGCGCCGACACCGCCGACGGGAACGCCCGGCTCGTCGTCGCCCAGCCCCGCTACGTCGATCTCGAGGCGCCCCTCGCGCGCCGGCCCGCGACGCTGCGCCGGCTCCTCCGCGCCGTGCGGGCGATCGGCTGGCCCGGGACGGCGGGCGTCGACCTCCTCTTCGGCCCCGGGTCGTGCTCGAACACGCCGAACGCCCAGGCGGTCGTCCGGATCACGAGCACGAGCGACGGGCCTGCCCGGAAGGTCGCCGAGGGCGCCGCGTGCACCGACGAGGCCGTCGTCCGGGCCGCCCGCCGCGCCTGGAACGCCACCGCGCGCTGAGGACCGTCGACCGGCGGGTCGGACCGTCCGGCAGGCCGGGTCGTCGCGCCACGACCGGGACATCGCACGGCGCGCCGGACTGGCGTGCGAAACCTCGTGCGCACGGTCCACAACACGTTCCTGTTCGACGGCTTTCTGCGCCTGCGCCGCGGTGTCGAGCGCCGGCTCGCGCAGCGGCTCGGCGTGCGCTTCGTCGCC
>JALRCL010000080.1 GCA_023268575.1 Patulibacter sp. | reverse complement strand
GTCTTGCCGGGAACCGCAACGCGGCGGACCTCGGTGTGGTCCGCTGAGGAGTCGATGGAGGTCGGCTGATCGCTCATGCGCGTGGGAGGGTAGCGCCGCCCCCGCGGCGGGCGATCCCCGGTCGGTCGCCGGCCTGCGCCGCCGGCCCGCGCGGCCCCGGGGCGGCGCGCTGGAGCGCCCGCTGCGCGCGTCGGGCGCACGGCCGTGCACGAGCCGCCATCATCCCCTGCGCATGACCGAGCCCGACGGTCTCTCCCCCCGCGCCCGCCGCCTTCGCCGGGCGGTCGCCGGCACCGCGCTGCTCCTCGGCCTCGCCACGGTCACCGCCGCCGTCGCGCGCGAGGTCCCCGACCCGACCGTGCCCGTGGTCCACGTGTCGCAGCGTGCCGCGGAGCGCACGACGATCGAGCGCTACGCCCTGCGCAGCACCCTCGCGCAGCGCCGGCTCGTGCAGACCGTCGCCCGGCCCCCGGGACCCACGACCGGCCGCCCGCTGCTCGTGTTCCTGCGCGGCAAGGGGATGGACCCGACGAAGATCGCCGGCGAGCCGATGCGCGCCGCGCTCACCGGCCTGGGCGACCGTGCGCCGGTGGTGCTGCTGCCCACCGACGACGGCGGCTCGTACTGGCACGACCGCCAGACCGGTCGTTGGGGCTCCTACGTCCTGCGGGAGGCGATCCCGGAGGCGATCCGGCGGTACGGCCTCGATCCCGACCGCGTGGCGATCGGCGGGATCTCGATGGGCGGCTTCGGGGCCTACTCGCTCGCGCGTCGCGCGCCCCACCGCTTCTGCGCCATCGGCGGCCACTCGGCGGCGCTGTGGACGTCCCCCGGGGCGGCGGCGCCCGGCGCGTTCGACGATGCAGCGGACTTCCGGCGCAACGACCCGCTGCGCGCCGTCCGAGCGGGCCGGGTGCGGTGGGCGGTGCCGCTGTGGTTGGACGCCGGCACCGGCGATCCGTTCCGCGGTGCCCAGCAGGACTTCCGCGCCGCGCTCGTCGCGCGCGGCATGCGGGTCCGCGCGTACCGCTGGCGCGGGGGCCACGAACCCGGCTACTGGAACCGGCACATGGCCGGCTACCTGCGCTTCTACGCCGGCGCCCTGGCGGACTGCGGGCGCAACGCGGCCGGCTGAGCCCGGCGGCGGGGCCACGCGACCTGCCGCGCGGCCCCGCCGGGATCAGCGGCCGAAGGGATCGGTGCCCGCCGTGCCCGTGTCGCTCCCGGCGGCCGGGGTCGTCTCGCCGAAGGGCGAGGGCTCCGCCACGGGCGCGGGTGGCGTGGCGGGACCGTCGCCGGACGCGTCGAACGACGGGAACTTCTCGACGAGCAGCGCCCCGTAGGCGCTCGCGCGGACCTGGAACGACACGCAGAAGGCGATCGCGTTGTGCAGGCCCTCGGGCATGCGGCCCAGGAACAGCACCGCGAACCAGCCGAAGAAGACCGAGAACGCCAGGACGATGCTCAGGGCGTAGTTGATGATCGACACCGCGATCAGCGGGATGATCCGGAAGAACACCCAGAGCCGGCTGTAGGACTCCTTCGCCGGCCCGATCTGCAGCTCGATCGGATACGCCTCGTCGACGCTGCCGGAGAACGGCGGGTAGCGGTCGCTCAGCAGGTAGACGTAGGCGAAGACGCGCGTGTTGTAGCGCGTGAAGCTGCTGACGAACGAGTAGAGGCCGGCGGGGTAGCGCCCGGTGAAGAGGAGCGCGAACCAGGCGATGAACACGGCTACGCCGGCGACGATCGCCCAGAGGTACCAGAGGATGAAGTGCGGGATCGCGAGGAAGAACCGGAAGAACGCGGTCACGCGGCTGTGGGTGTCTGCGCGGGGCGCGGAGAACGAGAGCTCGCCGGGGGCGGGCATGGCAGGGTCCCTTCGTGGGTGGGTTGGACCCGGGTGCGCCGCAGCGGGCTCGGGCGGCGAGAGTCCTACGGGGTCGACGGTGGGCCGAGCAACAGCCTCAGCGTGTCGCCTCGGGGCCGGCGACGGACGGTACGGTCCCGTCCCGTGGAGCCGGTCCCCGTCCAGCAGGCCCGCGCGCGGTACGCGGAGCTCATCGCAGCGCCCCGGGCGCTGCTCGAGCTCGAGGACCCGGAGGACCCGCGGACGGCGCTCGTCCCGGCGTCCTCGCTCGTCTTCGCGCTCGGGGCGTGGGAGTCGACCTGCGAGGAGCTGTTGCGCGCCGCCGCGGTGGCCGTCGTCGGTGCCGCCCGGCGGCCGGAGGACCTCCCCCGCGCGATCCGCGAGACGCTCGTCGAGGTGATCGGCGAGCCCGGCGAGCCGTGGGAGCACGTGCAGCGGCGGCTCGCGGGCGGCTGGCACCGGGCGGCGATCCGGCACCTCGGGCGCGCCCTGGAAGGCCGCTTCCGGCACTGGAACACGCCGAGCGGCGAAGGCGTCGACCGGCTGGCGATGCAGGTCGCGGGCATGTCCCCGATCTCGCCGCGCTGGCCGGACGTCGACGGGCATCCCGGCGCCGACGTCCTCGCGGAGGCGATCCGGCGGCGCGGGGAGGCGGTCCACCTGGCCCGGGTGCGGCTCGGCACCGCGGACGTCGCGCCCGTGCTCGAGCTGCTCGACGGGATCGTCGACGTCACCGCGACGACGGTGGCGCGGCGGATCGCGCACCTGCCCCCGGTCTGAGCGCCCTCCCCATGCGCCGTGCCCCGGCGGGCCGCGCGCGGTTGACGAGCGATCAGGACACGGCATATGGTCACGTTGTCCAGTAGCGGCGATCCTCGCCGCGGGAGAGGAGAACGGGATGGGGTCGTCGCAGGTACTGCTCACCGCCGCGCAGGTGGCCGCGCGCAGCTCGATCGAGCGGGTGCTGCCGTCGCGCCCGCGCACCGCGCAGGACGTGCCGCGCAGCGCCGCGGACCTGACGGACGAGTGGCTCACCGCCGTCCTCTGCCGCGACGTGCCCGGCGCCCGGGTCGTCGGGCACGAGGTCCACGGCGGATCGGACGGCACGAGCTCGCGGCGCGCCCTGACCGTGGCCTACGACGAGGCCGGGACCCGGGCCGGCCTGCCGACCGCGCTCTTCGCGAAGTCCGCGGCGAGCTTCCAGTCGCGGCTCTTCCTCGTCCTCGGCGGCGTCACCGAGAGCGAGACGATCTTCTACCGCGACATCCGGCCCGAGCTCGACCGGCTCCGCAGCCCGCGGGCGTTCCACGCCGCCTCCGACCGCCGTCGGTACCGCTCGATCGTGCTCATGGAGGACCTGGCGGTCGAGGGCTGGAGCTTCCCCGACCCGATGTCCGAGTCGCTCTCGCTCGCGGACGCCGAGGCGATGGTCGACCAGATGGCCTACTACCACGCCGCCTACTGGGGCGACCCGCGGCTGGAGCAGCGCTTCGGGCTGCCGACGACCGAGGCGTTCCAGGAGCGGCTCAACGGCCTCGGGATCGAGAAGCGCGCCCTCGTCGGGATCGAGCGCGCCCGCGACCTCACGCCCGAGCGCCTCCGGCGCCGGGAGTCCGAGCTGCTGCCCGCGGTCATGCGCTCGCTGCGGCGCAACAGCGCCGGGACGCAGACCCTGTTGCACCAGGACGTCCACCAGGGCAACTGGATGCGCGACCCGTCCGGCCGGCTGGGCCTCTACGACTGGCAGGCGGTGGCCCGCGGGGAGTGGGCGCTCGACGTCTCCTACGCGCTCGCGGTGAACCTCGCCGTCGAGGACCGCCGCGCGTGGGAGCGCGGCCTCCTCGAGCGCTACCTCCAGCGCCTCGGCGACGAGGGCGTCGCCGCCCCGCCGAGCTTCGACGGCGCCTGGCTGCGCTACCGCCAGCAGCCGTTCCACGTCGTCGTGTTCGCCCTGATGACGATCGGCGCCGGGCGACTCCAGCCCGACATGCAGCCGCGGGACTACATGCGCCGCTGCTGGCACCGGATCGCGACCTTCGTCGACGACCACGAGTCGCTCGACGCGCTCGACGAGGCCGACCGGGCCTGAGCGTCCCGCGCAGCCGGGCGATCGCTGGCCCGCCCCCCGTCACCGAGGGCGGGCCGGCGCGGCGGGCACGCGTCCACCCGCGACCGAGCGGGCCGACCGGCGCGACGGGCCCCGGGTCAGCCCGCGATGCCGGCCGCGATCCGCGCGACGCCCTCGTCGATCTCCGCGTCGCTGATCGTCAGCGGCGGCAGCAGCCGCAGGGCCGTCGGACTGGGGGCGTTGAGCCAGACGCCGTGCTCGACGATCAGCGCGGTCGCCAGCGCGGCGGTCGTGCCGTGCCGCTCGACGACGCCGGGCTCGAGCTCCGCGGCGAGCATCAGCCCGCGTCCGCGGACGCTCGCGACGCCGTCGATCGCCTCGAGGCCGGCGCGGAACCGCGCGCCCGCCGCGTGCACCCGGTCGAGGAAGCCCTCGCCGGTGACGACGTCGAGCACGGCGTGCGCCGCCGCTGCGGCGACCGGCCCGCCCGCGAAGGTCGAGCCGTGGTCGCCGGGCTGGAAGACGTCGTAGAGGTGCGGCCCGGTGACGAGCGCCCCGATCGGCAGGCCGTTGGCCAGCGCCTTGGCGACGGTCATCGCGTCCGGCACGACGTCGCCGGCCTGGTGGCTCCAGAGCGTCCCGGTCCGGCCCACGCCCGTCTGGACCTCGTCGAGGATCAGCAGCGCGCCGTGCTCGTCGCACGCCGCGCGCGCGGCCCGCAGGAGCTCCGGGTCCAGTGGCAGGACGCCGCTCTCTCCCTGGATCGTCTCCAACAGGACCGCCGCGGTGCCGTCGTGGACCGCGCCGGCGACCGCCTCCGCGGTCGCCGGGACGGCCCGGAACCCGGGCACGAGCGGCGCGAACGGCGCCTGCTTGGCCTCCTGCGGCGTCGCCGAGAGCGCGCCGTAGGTCCGACCGTGGAAGCCCCGGTGGACGGTGAGGATCTCGCCGCCCCGCTTGTGGCGCCGCGCGAGCTTGATCGCCGCCTCGTTGGCCTCGGCGCCGGAGTTCGCGAAGAACACGCCGCCGCCGAGCGAGCTCGTCGCCAGGCGCTGGGCCAGCCGCACCGGCCCCTCGAGGTGCAGGAGGTTGCCGGTGTGCACGAGCACGTCGGCCTGGTCGCGGATCGCCTTCGTGACCGCCGGATGGCAGTGCCCCAGCGACGTGACGCCGAGGCCGCAGAGCAGGTCGAGCACGCGCCGCCCGTCGACGGTCTCCAGCCACGAGCCGGCGCCGGCGCGGATCGCCACGGGCAGGCGCGCGTAGGTCGGCAGGACGTGGTCGTGCTCGATCGCCTCGAGCTGCTGCAGCGTCAGCGGGTCGGTCATGCGGATCCTCGGTGAAGGGGC
>JALRCL010000957.1 GCA_023268575.1 Patulibacter sp. | reverse complement strand
GAGGTCGCGGAGGTTCCAGTAGTCGCGGTGGCCCCCGGCCTCGGCGGCGGCGATCTCCAGCGGGTGGCAGAGCACCGGGACGCCGAGGTACGGCGCCGACCCCCGGTGGTCGTTGTCGGCGTGCCCGAGGACGACGCGCCGCAGCCCGCCGAACCGCTCCGCGGCCGCGAGGATCGGTCCCGCCATGCCCTTCTCGCCGGCGTCGAAGAGCACGGCGCCGCCCTCGGGGTCCTCGATCAGCACGACGTTCATCGCGTGCTTGAACCCGCCGCGCAGGAGCCACACGCCCTCGGCGACCGGCTCGAGGTCCGCGACCGGCGAGGTCCGCCGCGGCAGGGGCGGGGCGGCGGCAGCGGTCTGGGCGGCGGACGGCGCGGTGGTCATTCGGGCTCCTCGGAACGGTGGCGCACGCGGCTGGTACCGTCCGGTACCCGCCGGGCCGACCGTACCACGGCCCCGCTGCGCCGATGGCCCCCTCCGACACCGAGACGCCCGCCCCCGACGCCGACCCGCGGCGCCGGCTCCTGCGCGCGATCGCGGTCGTCGTCGACGAGCGGGGCTTCGCCGCGACGACCATCGCGGAGATCGTCCGCGAGGCCCGGGTCTCCAAGCGCACGTTCTACGAGCACTTCGAGGACAAGCTCGACTGCTTCCTCGCCGCCTACGAGACCGGCAGCGCGCTGCTCCTGCGCCGTCTCGCCGCCGCGGCCGAGCAGAGCGACCCGCCCGCCCCGTGGGACGAGCGGGTCCGGCGCGCGATCCGCGGGTACCTCGACGTCCTCGCCGACACCCCGGCGGCGAGCCGGACGTTCGCCGTCGAGATCCAGGCGGCCGGTCCCCGGGCGATCGCGCTGCGACGCGAGATGCACCGCCGCACGGCCCAGCAGCTCGTCGCCGTCGTCGACGCGGCGCGCGAGAGCGAGCCCGGGCTCCGGCCGCTCACGCCGACGATGGCGCTCGCCGCCGTCGGGGCGATGACCGAGCTCGTCGTCCACGGCCTCGCCGACGGCGACGCGGAGGAGCTCCGCGCGCTCGACGACGAGGTGACCTTCCTCCTGCGGGCGATCCTCACCGCGCCCGCGCCCGACCGCCCGCACGACCCCGAGAGGCCCACCGCATGACCACCGACACCCCGAAGGCCGCCATCGTCACCGGTGCCAGCAGCGGCATCGGCCTGGCGATCGCCGACCTCCTCGGCGAGGAGGGCTTCGGCCTGACGCTCGCCGCCCGCCGCGCCGAGAAGCTCGAGGCGGCCGCCGAGGGGCTGCGGGCCAAGGGCTACGCGGTGGAGACCGTCGCCGCGCCGCTCCAGGAGGAGGAGGCGGTGCAGGCCGTCGTGGCGGCGCACCAGGAGCGCTACGGGCGCCTCGACGTGCTCGTGAACAACGCGGGCGTGGGCATCGGCGCGAACGTCGGCGAGATCTCCACGAAGCACCTCGACCTGCAGCTCGGCGTGAACTTCCGCTCGATGGTCCTCTTCTACCGCGAGGCCGTCGGCGCGCTGCGCGAGGCCGCGAAGGAGCGCGGCTCCTCGCTGATCGTCAACACGGCGTCGATCACCGGCAAGCAGGGCGAGCCGTGGCTCTCGGTCTACGCCGCCACGAAGGCCGCGGTCGTCAACTGGACCGAGTCGATGCAGAAGGAGCTCAGCACGGAGGGCGTGAAGAGCACCGCGCTCTGCCCGGGCTTCGTCGACACGCCGATGACGGACTTCGTGAAGGAGAGCGTCGCCGCCGAGGAGATGATGACCCCGCGCGACATCGCCGAGGCCGTCCGCTTCCTCCTGCGGCTCTCCCCGGTCTGCTGCGTGCCGGAGATCCAGTTCGTGCGGCCCGGGGCGATGCTCTAGGGGCCTCAGCGCGCGCGGGCGTGGAGCATCCGCCACGTCCGCCAGGCGTCCCGCGCCCGGCGCGGCCGCGCACCGGGGCGGTAGGCCACGAGGTGGGAGCGCTCGTGCAGCAGCCGGTGCTCGACGAGCCCCGGCGCCGCACGGCCCAGCAGCCGCCGCAGCGGCATCGGCTGGTGGAGCTCCAGCTCGTCGCCGTCGGTGTCCAGGAGGTTCGCCACGACGAGCCCGCCGAGCCCCTCCATCCGGACGAGCACCGCCTCCGGGTCCGTGGCGTGCTCGACGACGTCGAAGGCGTAGACCGCGTCGAAGCTCGGCAGGTCCGCGGGCAGGCCGTCGAGGTCCAGGACGTCGGCGTCGTGGCCGCGGTGGCCCAGGCGCCAGCGCAGGTACGCCGTCGAGGGGTTGTCGAAGTCGGCGAACGTCACGTCGTAGCCGTCCTCCAGCAGCGAGAGGCCGTCCGAGCCGATGCCGCAGCCGAGGTCCAGGACGCGCGCGCCGCGCGGGACGAGCGCCCGCAGCCGCTCGTGGTAGGGCGCCTTGACCCCGGTCATCGCGAACGCCGTCAGGTCGTAGAGGTAGCTCTCCGAGGTGCGGTAGAAGCGCTCGGCGTCGTCGACCGCCGCCCACTCCTCGCGGACGCCGTCCTCGTGGCGCTGGAGCCGTTCGAGGTCGAAGCGCTCGCCGAGGTAGGCCTGCAGCTCGGCGAGCTCGCGGTCGGGGTCCAGGGCCACGCCGGGATCGTCGCAGGGCGCGGGGGAGACCGCCGCGCGAGGCCCGTGGCACACTGCCGCCCGTGACCGCGCCGATCAGCGTCGTGATGCCGACCGGCGGCCGCCGCCCGCTCGCGCGCGCCCTCGCCGCCGCCCGGACGTCGGCGTCGGCGGTCGGCGGCGAGCTCGTCGTCGCGATCGACGCCGCGGCGGGTCCGGAGGAGCGCGCCCGCGTCGCGGTCGAGGCCGACGAGGCGGGCGCGAGCCTGACGGTCGGCACGACCCCCGGCGCCTCGGCCACGCGCAACGCGGGCTGGCGGGCAGCGAGCGCGCCGCTCGTGCTGCTCGTCGACGACGACGTCCTGCTCGACCCCACCGCGGTCGGTGCGCACCTGCGCGCCCACGCCGACGGCGTGCCGAACCGCGCCACCATCGGTGCGCTGCGGTGGCCGTCGGACCGGCGGATCACCGCGTTCGAGCGCTG
>JALRCL010000856.1 GCA_023268575.1 Patulibacter sp. | reverse complement strand
GAGGTGATCATGCGCGCCGTCTTCGGCCTGGAGGAAGGCGCGGAGCTCGACCACGTGCGGGCGCTGCTGCTGACGCTACTCGAGCAGGTGATGCACCCGCGGACGTTCGTGGCGCTCGCGGCGCTCGGCCCCCACCGCTTCCGCGAGCTCGCTTACGTGAAGAAGATGCTCCGCCCGGCCGACGAAGCGCTCTACGCCGAGTTCGAGAAGCGCCGGCAGGCGACGGACCTCGAGGAACGCGAGGACATCCTCAGCCTGCTCATGCTCGCCCGCGACGAGGACGGCAACCCGATGACCGACCAGGAGCTGCGCGACGAGCTGCTCACCCTGCTCGTCGCCGGCCACGAGACGACGGCGACGACGCTCGGCTGGGCGGTCGAGCGGCTGACGCGCCACCCCGACGCGCTCGCCCGCGCGACCGCCGAGGTCCGCGAGCAGGGCGCCGACGGCCCGTTCCTCGACGGGGTCGTGAAGGAGACGCTGCGCCTGCGCCCCGTGCTGTCGGTCGTCGTGCGCCAGCTCCAGGAGGACGCCGAGGTCGGTGGCTACCTCCTGCCGGCCGGGACGCGCGTCGTGCCGTGCATCCAGCTCGCGCACCGGCGTCCCGACGTCTACCCGGACCCGGATGCGTTCCGCCCCGAGCGCTGGCTCGACCAGCAGCCCGGCACCTACAGCTGGCTGCCGTTCGGCGGCGGCGTGCGCCGCTGCCTCGGTGCGAGCTTCGCGCTCTTCGAGGCCCGGCGCGTCCTCGCCGCGATCCTCGGGCAGGTCGACCTCGCCCCCGCGGCCCGCGACGGCGAGCAGGTCCGCCGCCGCGCGATCACCCAGACGCCGCAGCACGGCGCGCGGATCACCGTCGCCGCGCGCCACGATCGGCGACCGGTCCAGGAGCCGGTGGCGGTGCCCGCATGAGCGCCGGGGAGGCCGCCGGGGGCGCGCCGGGAACCGGGCGCCTGACCCGCAAGCAGCAGCAGGCCCACACGCGCTCCTGCCTGCTGCGCTCCGCGACGCGGGTCCTGACGCGGCGCGGGATGCACCGCGCGTCGATCGACGAGATCGCCCAGGACGCCGGCTTCACGAAGGGCGCGTTCTACGCGAACTTCAAGAGCAAGGAGGAGCTCTTCCTCGCGATGCTCGACGAGCGCTTCGCCGCCCGGCTGGCCGAGCTCGACCGCGTCCTGGACACCGACGCCTCGGTCGAGGACCAGGCCCAGAACGCCGGCATGGACTTCGTCCGGGCGATCCAGGGGGAGCAGGAGTGGGGGCGGCTGTTCTTCGAGTTCGCCGTCCACGCCTCGCGCGACGAGGAGTTCCGCGCCGAGTTCACGACCCGGGTGCGCGCCCTGCGCCACCGGATCGCGCTCCGGCTCGAGGAGCGCCTCGAGGGCCTGGACTGGACGCCGCCGATCTCCACCGAGGAGGCCGCGCGGCTGACGTTCGCGATGGCCAACGGCGTGGCGCTGGAGAACCTCATCGATCCGGGATCGGTCTCCCCGGAGCTCAACGGCACGATGCT
>JALRCL010000796.1 GCA_023268575.1 Patulibacter sp. | reverse complement strand
CCGGTCTCGATCCGGTCCGTACCGCGCTGCTGTGCCAGCTGATCGAGAAGGTCCACGCCGAGAACGGCGGCACCTACATCGTCATCACCCACGACATCGCGTCGGCGCGGCGCATCGGCGAGTACATCGCGGTGCTGTGGAAGGGCCGGATCGTGCAGTCCGGTGATCGCGACGACATGTTCGATTCGCCCAATCCGTTCGTGCGCCAGTTCCTGGCCGGCAACCCCGGCGGCCCCCTCGGGATGGAGTGACCGGCCCCGTGGAGCAGCCCACCGGAGCCGCCACGGGCGGCCTCGCGGTCGTCGAGCCGCCGACGGCGTCACCGCCGCGCCGGGTCGGCCCGCCCCCGGCCCGTCGCCCGGCCCAGGGGGCCCGCGCGGTCCTGGAGGAGATCGCCGCGATCCTCCTCATGGCGTTGCGCGCGGCGCGGCTCGGCGTCGTGCCGCCGTTCACCTGGAAGGACGAGTTCGTCGAGCAGACGTTCCTCATCATCCGTCGCTGCCTCTTCCCGGTGATCCTCGCCACGACCTTCCTCGGGCTCGGCGTCCCCGGGATCCAGGGCGGGAACCTGACCGCGATCTTCGGGACCGTCGACCGGCTCGGCGCGCTGTTCGTCATGGCGTCGGTCCGCGAGTTCGCGCCGTGGATCACCGGCATGGTCGTCGCCGGCGTCGGCGGCACCGCCATCTGCGCCGACCTCGGAGCCCGCAAGGTGCGCCAGGAGCTCGACGCGCTCGCCGTGCTCGGCATGGACGCGGTCCGCGAGATCGTCGTGCCGCGGTTCCTCGCGCTCGGGCTCGTGACCGCGCTGATGAACCTCATCGCCATCGTCTTCGGCGTGCTCGGCGGCTGGTTCGCCGCGGTCGTCGTCTTCGGCGACACGTCGGCGGGCTACCTCGCCACGTTCAGCTCGAACTTCACGTTGCCCGACCTGCTGGGCAGCATCATCAAGACCAGCCTCTTCGGCTTCATCATCGCGGCGGTCTGCTGCTACAAGGGCATGACCGTCACCGGCGGCGCGGAGGGCGTCGGTCGCGCGGTCAACCAGGCCGTGGTCCTCTCCTTCGTCGGGATCTGGGCCTTCAACTTCGTCTTCACGACGACCCTGCTGGCGGCGTTCCCCGAGACCGGGAACCTCCACTGATGCTGGAGCCGCCCGCCTACGCGGACGCGCCGCTGGACCGTCGCCCGACGGCCGGGAGCCGCCTCGCCGAGGGGTTCGCCGCGCCGGTCCGGCGCCTCCTCGACGAGGCCGGCCAGATCGCGACGTTCGCCGGGCGCGCCGTCGCCGAGCTGCCGGGCGCCGCGCGCTACGCGTCGGAGGTCCTGCGCCAGGTCGGCATCCTCGTCACGGGCTCGCTGCTCGTCGTCTGCGTCATGCAGTTCGTCATGGGGATGACCTGCGGCACCGAGGCGAACTACGTCCTGCGCGGGTACGGCGCGACGGCGTACTCCGGGGTCTTCACCGCGTGGTGCGGCGTGCGTGAGATGGGCCCGTACATGTGGGGCTACATCATCAGCGCGAAGGTCGGGTGCGGCCTCGTGGCCGAGCTCGGCTCGATGCGGATCAACAACGAGTTCGACGCCATGTCGTCGCTGGGCATCAACCCCATGCGCTACGTCGTGGCGACCCGCCTGGCGGCCTGCGTCCTCGCGTTCCCCCTGATGTACCTCATCGGCCTGGTGTTCCAGAACCTCGCCGGGCAGCTGATCATCGTCAACCAGATCGGCGAGGTCTCCCTGGGCGGCTGGGAGGGCGTGCACTACGTCTTCCTCCGGCCGCTCGACGTCCTCTACTCGGAGATCAAGATCATGGTGATGGGCATCGCGATCGTCCTGGTCGCGATGTACCACGGGTACCACGCGCGCGGCGGTCCGGTCGGGGTGGGGACCGCGACGGCGCGGTCGATGATCCTCAACCTCATCCTCGTCCACGTCATCGGCGCCGTGCTGACGATGGCGTTCTGGGGCCTGGACGCCGCGACGCCGGTGGGGGGCTGAGGCGCATGCGCAGCGCATCGTCCGCCGGCGGGCTCGTCCGTCGCGTCGTGCTCGACCGTCCGTGGCTGCTCGTCGCCGTCGCGGCCCTCGTCGCCTTCGCGGTCTGGGCCGTCGGGAGCCGCCAGCAGGATCACACCGTCCGCGCGGCGTTCTCCTCCGCGGTGAGCCTCGTGCCGGGCCTCGACGTCCAGATCGACGGAGTCGACGTCGGCAAGATCGAGCGCGTCGTCCACGAGGACGGCCAGGCGCTCGTCGACCTCGGCATCGACGCCGAGGCGTGGCCGCTGCCGCGCGGCACGAAGGCCGAGATCCGCTTCGGCACGACGATCGGCAACGGCACCCGGTCGATCGCCCTGCATCCCGGGCCGCGCGGGGCGCCCCCGATCCCCGACGGCGGGATCATCGGCCGCCGCGACACGATCACGCCGGTCGAGTTCGACGAGGTCTTCGACACGCTGGACGCCCGCACCCGCCGGCGACTGCGCGCGGCGACGCGCGGCTCGGCCGAGGCGCTCGCCGGCCGCGAGCCGGCGATCCGCGAGGCGCTGCGCCACGCCCCAGGGGCGACCGCGGTCACCGGCGACGTGCTCGGCGAGCTCGTCGCCGACGACGACGCGCTGCGCGGCCTCGTGGCCGACGGCGACCGCGTCACCGCGCGACTCGCGAACCGCAGCGAGACCGTCTCGAACCTCGTGACCGTCGCGGCCCGCACGTTCGACGCGTTCGGGCGCCGGGCGACCCGGATCCGCGCGTCGCTGGACCGGTTCGCCCCGACGCTCGTCGACGCCCGCCGCACGCTGGCGCGGACCGACGCGAGCCTCGACGGGATCGACGAGCTGCTCGCGACGGTGCGCCCCGGCGCCCGCGAGCTCCCGTCCCTCAGCCGCGTCGCCGGGCCGGCCCTCGGTCGCCTGCAGGACGTCGCGCCGACCGCCGCGCGCACGCTGCGCACCGTCCGCGACGTCGCCCCGCAGCTCTCGCGCCTGCTCGACGTCGCGACGCCGTTCACGGCCCCGGCGGCGAAGGCGCTCGACGGCGCCGGCCCGGTCCTCGGCTGCGTCCGTCCGTACGCGCCGGAGATCGCCGCCTTCCTCAGCACGTGGGGCGGGTGGACGAAGAACTACGACCCCGTCTCCCACTACGGGCGCGTCCACATCCGCGAGGGCGCCACGTCGCTCAACGGCCTGCTGCCGAGCGCCGAGGCGCTCGTCGGGCTCTCGAAGCTCGGCCTCGCCGACTACCGCTACGCCATGCCGCGACCGCCGGGGCTGAACGCCGGTCGGCCGCAGTTCCTCCCCGAGTGCGGCATCACGAAGGACGCGCTCGACGCCGCGAAGGACCCGGAGCAGCGATGAGCCGATCCGTGCGCACCACCCGCTCGCGGGCGCTCGTCGTCGGCTCGCTCGCGACGGTGGCCGTCGCGGTCGTCCTCGTCCTGCGCGACGGCGACGACGGCGGGTACGTCGTCCGCGCCGAGTTCCGCGACGCCGCGGGCCTGCGGGTGCACTCCGACGTGAAGATCGGCGGCGTCCCGGCCGGCCGGGTCCGGGCGATCGAGCTCACCGCGCGCGACACCGCGATGGTGACGATGCGCCTCGAGGGCGGCGGCGTGCCGATCGGCGCCGGCGCCACCGCCGAGGCTCGGCCCGTGAACCTGCTGGGCGAGAAGTACGTCGACCTCGACGGCGGCGACCTCGCGCGCGCCCGGCCGTCGGGCACGACGATCCCGCTCCGCCGCACGAGCGCGCCGGTCGAGCTCGACCAGGTCATCGACACCCTCGACCCGACCACCCGGGGACGGCTGCGGATCCTCATCAACGAGGCGGGGATCGGGCTTCGCGGCCGCGCTGCGGACTTCAACGCCGTCCTGGACCGGATGCCGCGGTCGCTGCGCGAGACCGACCAGCTGCTCGGGGACGTCGTCGCCGACCGCGACCGGCTGTCGCGCCTCGCGGTGCAGGGCGACCGCGTCCTGGCCTCCCTCGAGGGGCGCCGGGACGACCTGTCGGGCGTCGTCGACGCCGCGCAGCGGGCGCTCGCGGTGACCGCCACCGCGCGCGAGGACCTCGGCCGGACGCTCGACGCCGCGCCGGGCGCCCTGCGGCAGGCGCGCTCCACGCTCGGCGCGCTGCGGACCGCGAGCCTGCGCCTCGGGCCGGCCGCGGCGGAGCTGCGCCGGACCGCCGGACCGCTGACGGGAGCCCTCGAGCGGCTGCCGCGGCTCGCCGACGACGCCGCGCCGACGCTGCGGGTCGCGCGGCAGGTCGCGCCGGCGATCCGCAAGCTCGGCGACGACGCGACCCCGTCCGTCCGGCGGCTCGCGACGCCCGCGCGCGAGCTCGAGCGGTTCGCGACCGTGCTCGCGCCGTTCGCCGGCACCCTCGAGCGCCAGGTCGCGCCCCTGATCGGGGTCTTCGAGGGCTGGACCCGCACGATCCAGACCCGCGACGCCGCCGGTCACCTCTTCCGCACCGAGGCGGTGCCGAACGACGAGCTGCTCGCCCGCCTCGTCGGCAACCTCACGACGCGCCCCGACGGCCCCCGCCCGCAGGACGAGGGACCCTCGGCGGGGACGGAGGGCACGCCGCTCGCCCGCACCCGGGTTCCGGCGTCGGCCGCGACCGACGCCGCGCCGCCGGCCGACCTCCGCCGGCCGGCCGCGGAGGCGCCGGTCGGGCCCCGCTGGCTCAGCGACGTGCCCCGCGGCGTGCTGGCGGACCTCCTCGACCGACTGGAGCAGCAGCGATGAGCCGCCGCCCGCGGATCCGCCGGCGCGGACGCGCCGCGTCCCGGGAGCTCCCCGGACCGGTCCTGTGGACCATCGGCCTCGGGGGCATCGCCGCCGTGGTCGCGATGTTCCTCGTCGGCTACAACGCGCCGAACGAGATCCCCGGCCGCTCGTACTTCACCGTCCGCGCGGCCTTCGACCACGCCGACAACCTCACCGGCCACTACCAGGTGCGGATCGGCGGCGAGAACGTCGGGCGGGAGATTCGTCGAAGTCTGCGTAATCAGCTCGACCAGTGAGTTGAAGAGAAAGTCCATTCCCTTTTATTTTAGGGCAGCTTGATACGAACCTGCGCCGTGACGCCCGGCCGCACCGACGGATCCGGGCTCCCGAACATCACGTAGACCTTGGCGTTTTCGATGCGCGAAATCTCTGAATTGAGCGGCTCCGCGCCCGCTTCGGCGAGGAACACAAACGCCTGCATGCCCACCTGCAGCTTTGCCAATACAGGCGGTTCAGGCTCCAACATCACCTGCAACTGGCCGAGATCTGTCGCGATGCGGAACACGCCGTCTTCGCCCCGCGAGACTTCCACGCCCGCGTCACCCTTTCGCGAAAGAATGATGCCATCGACCGGCGCGTGAATCTGCGTCGCCTGCAAGTCGCTCTCAGCCTCCTCGAGCGCGTTCGACTTCTCCTCGGCGCTGCGCTTCGCCGCTTCGATGTCTCGGATCAATTGCGCGACGCGCGCCTCGGTAATCTTCGCCTTCGCGTTCGCGCTGTCATAGTCCAACTTCGCGGCCTTGTGATCGCTGACGGCTTTTTCG
>JALRCL010000786.1 GCA_023268575.1 Patulibacter sp. | reverse complement strand
GAGAGCTTCATGCTCCCGCCGCTGACCTACGCGAAGCCCGACCTCGTGCGCGATCAGCTCATGTGGCGCTCGCGGACCCTGCCGCTGGCCCGCGAGCGGGCCCAGCAGCTCGGACTGCGGGGCGCCGCCTTCCCGTGGCGCACGATCCACGGCGAGGAGTGCTCGGGGTACTGGCCGGCCGGCCTCGCCGCGTTCCACGTCAACGCGTCGATCGCGCACGCGGTCGTCCGGTACGTCGCGGCCACCGGCGACGACGGGTTCGCCCGCAGCCACGGCCTGGAGATCCTCGTGGAGACCGCGCGGCTGTGGGAGAGCCTCGGCCACCACGGGCCCGACGGGACGTTCCGGATCGACGGCGTCACCGGCCCCGACGAGTACACGGCGCTCGTGGACAACAACGTCTACACGAACCTCATGGCGCAGCTGAACCTCGACGCGGCGGCCGACGCGGCGGAGCGCGACACCGACGTCGCGCACGCGCTCGGGGTGACCGACGACGAGATCGCCCGCTGGCGGGTCGCCGCGGCGACGATGTTCGTGCCGTTCGACGAGCGCCTCGGCATCCACCCGCAGGACCAGGACTTCCTCACCCACGAGCGCTGGGACTTCGACGGCACGCCGCCGGAGCACTACCCGCTGCTGCTGAACTACCCGTACCTGCAGCTCTACCGCAAGCAGGTCGTCAAGCAGCCGGACCTCGTCATGGCCCTCTTCGTCCGCGGCGACGCCTTCACCGCCGAGGAGAAGGAGCGCAACTTCGCCTACTACGAGGGCGTGACGGTCCGCGACTCGTCGCTGTCGGCGTGCGTGCAGGCGATCGTCGCCGCCGAGGTCGGCCACGTCGATCTCGCCTACGACTACCTCGCCGAGGGCGCCTTCACCGACCTCCACGACCTCAAGGGCGACGGCGCCGAGGGCCTGCACATCGCCTCGCTCGGCGGAGTGCTCGGCGCGGTGATGTTCGGCTTCGGCGGCTTCCGCGACCACGGCGGCGAGCTGCGGTTCCGCCCGCGCATCCCCGCCGCGCTGACGCGGATCCAGTTCCCGATCGTGCACTGCGGTCAGCGGATCCGGGTGGTGATCGAGCCCGGCAAGGTCACCTACGCGCTCACGGCGCTGGAGGACGGCGGCGACGAGGCGGCGCTGCGGCCCGTGACGATCCACCACGAGGACGAGGCGATCGAGCTCGTCGCCGGCGAGCCGGTCGAGCGCCCGCTCGCCGAGCTGCACCCGACCTTCGTGCCGACGCAGCCCGCCGGCCGCGCCCCCCACCGCCGCGCCCTGCGGCCCCTCTCGTGACGACGCCCGAGCCCCGCACGACGCCCTCTGGGG
The DNA here is from genome assembly GCA_023268575.1 of Patulibacter sp. Classification (GTDB taxonomy): domain Bacteria; phylum Actinomycetota; class Thermoleophilia; order Solirubrobacterales; family Solirubrobacteraceae; genus Patulibacter. The sequence goes on along the minus strand of JALRCL010000786.1, from coordinate 899 downwards.
CCCGGCTCCTCGCCGTCCCGGACGCCAACGCAGCGGCGTCGCTCACCGCCACCCTCCTGCACGACGCGATCACCACGGCGCTCGGGGAGCGCGGCGGCGCCCGCGTCGCCCTGTCCGGCGGGCGGACGCCCCTGGCGGCCTATGCGCAGCTCGGGCCGGCGGTCCGCGACTGGTCGGAGGTCACCGTCCTGCTGGCCGACGAGCGCTGCGTGCCGCAGGACCACCCCGACAGCAACGCACGCGAGATCCGCGCGGCGCTCGGCCCGGCCGCCCGCGACCTCCGGCTCGTGCCGCTGGTCGAGAACGGCTCCCCGGGGGACCGCGCCCGCGCCTACGCCCACGACCTCGGACCGGAGCCGATCGACGTCGTCCTGCTCGGCCTCGGGGAGGACGGACACACCGCGTCGCTCTTCCCCGCGCACGGCGCGCTGGAGGCCGAGGGGCGGACGGTCGCGGTGCTCGACGCCCCGAAGCCCCCGCCGGAGCGCGTCTCGCTCACGCTGCCCGAGCTCCGGACCGCGGGATCGGTCGTGCTGCTCGTCACCGGCGCGGGGAAGGCCGACGCGCTGGCCCGCACCCTCGGCGAGCCCGGGCAGGCCGCGCCGGCCAGCCTGCTGCGTCCCGAGACCCTGACCGTCGTCGCCGACGCCGACGCGCTGCGACGGGCCGACGAGCTGGGTCTCACCGGCGCCTGAGCGGGGCGCGAGCGTGACCGACGGACCGGACCCGACCGACGCCCAGCGCCCCACCGACGTGCGGCTGTGGCTCGTGCGCCACGGCGAGACGGCGTGGGCGCGGGTCGGCCGGCACACCGGCCGCACCGACCTGCCGCTGACGCCGCGCGGCGAGGCGCAGGCGACGGCGCTCGAGGCGCGCCTGGCGGGCGTCCCGTTCGTCGC
>JALRCL010000751.1 GCA_023268575.1 Patulibacter sp. | reverse complement strand
AAGGCCTGAACCCGTGGATGCGTGAAGTTTAGAAAGGGGGTGCTTGCCAGATAGGGCTCAAGTGATGAGCCAGAGTCTGCCTGGGGTAGCCCGGGCGTATGGCCATCGGCATTAACCATAGCGTTTCTCAAACTGCCGCATGAAGCTGACGAGTCGATCGATGCCTGCCATCGGCATGGCGTTGTAGAGGGATGCCCGCATACCTCCGGAGGTGCGGTGGCCCTTAAGGTCGGTCATGCCCTCGGCCGCTGCCTCTTTGAGGAATCGTTCATCGAGGGCTGGATCGCTCAGGGTAAAGGTGGCATTCATACGCGAGCGATCATCCTTAGCGACTGCATTGCGATAAAACCCGCTGGCATCGATGCAGTCATAAAGTCGCTGCGCCTTGCGCGCATTGTGTTCGCCCATTGCAGCCAACCCTCCCTGGGCCTTCAGCCATTTGAACACCAGGCCAGCGATGTATATAGAAAACGTGGGCGGTGTGTTCAGCATAGAGTCATGCTGGGCCTGTTCGCGATAGTCAAGCAGTGTGGGTGTGGTGCTTAGCGCGTGTCCTAACAGATCATCACGAACGATGATGATAACGAGACCCGCCGGGCCGAGGATCGCGCGCCCGTCGCGCACCTCCTCGGCACCCGCGGCTTCCGGCACGTCGACCTGCGCGTCGACGGGCGCGTCCTGGTGCCACGACCGGAGACGGAGCTGCTCGTCGAGGTCGGCGTGGGGCTCCCGCACGGCGCGACCGTGCTCGACGTCGGCACCGGCAGCGGCGCGATCGCCCTCGCGCTCGCCGACGAGCGTCCGGACCTGCGGATCCACGCGACGGACGTCTCGCCCGACGCCCTCGCCGTGGCGCGCGCGAACGCGCGACGCCTCGACCTCGCGGTGACGTTCCACGAGGGCGACCTGCTCGCCGGGCTCGACGCGGCGTCGCTCGGCACGCCGCTGGCGGTCCTCTCCAACCCGCCCTACGTGCCGGACGGGGATCGGCCGTCGCTCATGCCGGAGGTCCGTGATCACGACCCGGCGCTGGCGCTCTTCGGCGGACCGGACGGCCTGGACGTCGTACGACGCCTCGTGCCGGCGGCGGCGCGTGCCGGGGCCACGCTGCTGGCGATCGAGATCGGGGCCGGGCAGGCGACGGCCACGGCGGCGCTGCTGCACGCCGCCGGGTGGCGCGAGGTCCTGGTGCGCGACGACCTCGCCGGGATCGGCCGCGTCGTGCTCGGGCGGCGGCCGTGAGCGACGCGCTGCTGCCCCTGGACGCCGCGGCGATCGCGCGCCTCACGGCGGCGACGCGCCGCGGCGACGTCGCGTGCTTCCCCGCCGACACGGTGTACGGCCTGGCGACCGATCCGGACGACGCGGAGGCGGTGGCGCGGATGGCGGCGCTGAAGGACCGCCCGCCCGGGAAGCCCGATGCGGTCATGTGCTGGTCGCTCGAGACGGCGCTCGAGGCGATCGGGCGTCAGCCGGAGGGCATCGACCACGCGCTGCGCGCCCTCCTGCCCGGTCCGGTGGGCGTGCTCCTGCCCAACCCGGAGCGCCGGTTCGCGGCCGCCTGCGGCGCGGACCCCACGACGCTGGGCCTGCGCGTCCCGCGGATCGCGGGCGGCCCCGTCGATGCCCCGCCGGTCGCGCAGACGAGCGCGAACCGGGCGGGAGGGGCCGATCCGGTCCGGCTCGCCGACGTGCCGGCGGACGTCCGGGCCGGCTGCGCCGTCGTGCTCGACGGCGGGGCGCGGCCCGGGGTCGCCTCGACGATCGTCGACCTGCGCCCGCTCGCCGCCGGCGGCCGCTGGCGGATCGTCCGCGAGGGCGCGGTCCCGGTGGCCACGATCGCGGCCCGCCTCGACGGCGCGACGCCGGGCTGGGCGGACACGGGCGCCCTCGGGCGGTAGCGTCCCGGTCATGCGGATCGTCGTCGGCTCGGACCACGCCGGGTTCGAGCTCAAGGAGCACGTGAAGTCGACCCTCGAGGCCGCCGGCCACGACATCGTCGACGTCGGCACGACCTCGGCCGAGTCCACCGACTACCCGCCGTTCGCCGCGCAGGCGGCCCGGGCGGTCGCGGCCGGCGACGCCGAGCGCGGCGTCCTCGTCTGCGGCTCGGGCAACGGGGTCACCATCACCGCGAACAAGATCGACGGGATCCGCGCGGTGAACGCGCACGACGCGGACGAGGCCACGATGGCCCGCCGCCACAACGGGATCAACGTCCTGGGCCTCTCGCAGGCGCGGGTCGCTGC
>JALRCL010000734.1 GCA_023268575.1 Patulibacter sp. | reverse complement strand
GACGAGGGCCGGGCACGGGAGCCGCGGCCGGCGCTCGATCCCGAGCCGCTCGACGCCGGGCGTGGCGGCGTCCCGGACCCGGAGGACCCGGTCGGCGGGAAGTAGCCGAAGATCTCGTCCATGTAGAGGATCGCCCGCAGGCTCGACGTTCCGCTTTGTGCTCGCATCCAGCCCAAGACTTCGTTGAGCAAGATGGTGACAAAGAACATTCGCTCGGCGTCGGTCAGATGAGCGATCGAGATGATGACCAAACGCGGCTTGCCTTCGGGCGTGTAGAAGAGCCGTTGCACGTCGAGCGGTTCGCTGCCGCGGTCCGCACCCGTACCCGGGAGGAGTGGTGCGCGGCGCTCGAGCCGCTCGGGGCGTGCTTCGCCCCGGTGCTGTCGCTCGACGAGGCCCCGGGCCACGTGCACGCGCAGGCGCGCGACGCGTGGGTCCCGTTCGACCGCGGCCCGGTCCCGGCGCCCGCCCCGCGCTTCAGCCGCACGCCGAGCCGGATCGGCGCGCCCGCCGTCGACCCGGGCGTCGACAGTCGCGACGCGCTGGCGGCGTGGGGCGTCGGCGAGGACCGCGTCGCCGCGCTCGTCGCGTCCGGCGCGGTCGGCGTCGACGACTGACGCGGACGCCCATGCCCGCCGCGCCCGCGGCGAACCACCGACCCCCGCGCGATCGCGACGAGCCCCCGAGGTCGAGCGCGGCGACGGCCGGACTGGAGTCGCGCACAGGAGCCGCCGGCACCGGTCCAGCGCGGAGCGGGGCCCGGCGGCGAGGCTGCACCCATGACGCTCTCGCGCAACCTCATGGGGGTCCTCGAACGGCAGCGGGCGACGCGGCGCTTCGACGACGTCGCGGTCCGGTTCGGCGACGAGGCGCGGACGTTCGCCCAGCTCGACGAGCGCGCCCGGCGCCTCGCCGAGGGGCTCGCGCGGCAGGGCGTGCGGCCCGGCGACCGCGTCGCGGTGCTCCTGCCCAACCGCCACGAGTGGCCCGAGCTCCTCTTCGGGCTCGCCGCGCTCGGCGCGGTCTGCGTGCCGATCAACGTCCTGCTCCGCGCGGCCGAGGTCGACCACGTCATGAGCGACTCCGGCGCACGCGTGCTCGTCGCCGACGGGCGGTCCTCGGGCCTCGTGGCCGACCTCGCCGAGCAGCCCGAGCTCGTCGTGCGCGTCGACGGGCTCGAGGTCCCGGAGGGCGTGCGCTCCGTCGCCTACGCCGACCTCCTCGCCGACGCCACCTCCGGCACGCCGGCGGTCGTGGACCTGCACGACCTCGCGTGCCTCTACTACTCCTCCGGCACGACCGGCAAGCCGAAGGCCGCGGCGCACACCCACGACGGGATCCTCTGGAACTCGTTCGGGCAGATCCCGGACTTCCGCCTCCAGCGCGACGACGTCTACCTCTGCGTCCCGTCGCTCTCGTGGGCGGCCGGCTTCCACGACGTGACGCTCGCGCTCTGGTGGCTCGGCGGGCGCAACGTCCTGGCCCCGACCGGCGGCACCGGACCGGAGGAGCTCGTCGAGCTCGTCGAGCGCCACGGCGTCTCGCACACGCTGCTCGTGCCGACCCTCCTGCGGCAGTTCGCGGCCCGGCCGGACCTGCTCGCGCGGCTGCGCGACTCGTCGCTGCGCTGGGTCATCTCGGGCACCGAGCCGGTGCCCGTCCCGCTGATCGAGACGATGGCCGACGCGCTGCCCGACGTCGCGGTGCTGCAGGGCTACGGCCTGTCGGAGTTCCCGACCGCGGCGACCGTCCTGCAGCCCGAGGAGGCCGTCACGCACTTCGGCTCCGCGGGCCGGCCGATGTCCTACGTCGACCTCGCGCTGCGCGACGCCGACGGGCGGATCGTCCGCGAGGGCGAGGGGGAGATCCTCCTGCGCTCGCCGGCGACGATGGTCGGGTACCACGAGCGCCCGGAGCAGACCGCCGAGGCGTTCCGCGACGGCTGGCTGAACACCGGCGACCTCGGGCGGGTCGACGAGGAGGGCCACCTGACGATCACCGGCCGGACGAAGGACATGATCATCTCGGGCGGGCTGAACGTCTACCCGAAGGAGATCGAGGAGGTCCTCTACCGCCAGCCGGGCGTCGAGGAGGCCACGGTCGTCGGGCTGCCGGACGAGCGCTGGGGCGAGATCCCGGTCGCGGTCGTCGTGCCCTCGGCCGAGGGGGTCGACGTCGAGGGCGTGCTCGCCGCCTGCCGCACCGGCCTGGCGTCCTACAAGGCGCCGCGCCGGGTCCTCGTGCGCGACGAGCCGCTGCCGCGGACCGCGACCGGGAAGGTCGTCAAGCGCGACGTGCAGCCGTGGGCGGCCGAGGCGATCGCGGGGGCCGAGGCGTGAGACGGCGCGTGCTCGGCCCGCGCGCCGGGAGCGCCGACGGCGCGTACCGGTCCTCGCAGCGGCACGCGCGCGGGGGGCGGGGCGCATGAGCGGGCCGCTGCGCAGCGACGTCCGCGGGCACGTCCTGCTGCTGACGCTCGACCGCCCCGCGGTCCGCAACGCGATCGACCCGGCCCTGGCGGCCGCGCTCGCGCAGGCCGCCGACCGGCTCGACGACGACCCCGACCTGCGCGTCGCGGTGCTGGCGGGCGACGCGCGCGCGTTCTGCTCGGGCACCGACCTGCGGGCCGCGGCCCGCGGCGAGCGGGTCTCCGTCGACGGCCGCGGCCACTACGGGATCCTCGGTCGCCCGCCGGGCGTGCCGCTGATCGCCGCCGTCGAGGGGTTCGCGCTCGGCGGCGGCCTCGAGCTGACGCTCGGCTGCGATCTCGTCGTCGCCGGCGAGGGCGCGACCTTCGGCCTGCCGGAGGTCCGCCGCGGCCTCCTGCCCGACGCCGGAGCGCTCTTCCGCCTGCCGCGGAAGGTCGGCCGCAGCCGTGCGCTGCGCCTCGGCCTGACCGGCCGCCCGATCGACGCGGCGACCGCCGCGGAGTGGGGCCTCGTCGACGAGCTCGTCCCGGCCGGCGCGGCGCTGGACCGGGCCCTCGCGCTCGCCGAGGAGATCGCGGCCAACGCCCCGCTCGCCGTCGCGCAGACCCTCGCCGGCCTGCGACGCGGCGGCGAGCTCGACGACGCCGCCGGCTGGGCGATGACCGCCGAGCTGCGCGCGCCGATCCTCGCCTCGGAGGACCTGCGCGAGGGCATCGCGGCGTTCACCGAGAAGCGCGAGCCGCGCTGGACCGGCCGCTGACCGGGACGGCCATCGGCCAGCCGGCCGCCCCTCGCGCCGCTCGTCCCGCGCCGGTCCGCGGCGGGTCAGGCGGCCGCCGCGCCGAGCGGCACGCCGAACGCCGACTCGAGCGCCGCAACCGTCTCGCCGCTGTCGACGTGGTGGATCGGCAGGATCCCCAGCCGCTCCGCCGCGCGGCAGTTCGCCGGGAGGTCGTCGACGAACACGGCGTCCTCCGGTGTCGCGTCGACGAGCGACAGCGCGTGCTCGTAGATCCGGCGCGACGGCTTGCGGACGCCGAGCTCGTCGGACAGGACGACCGCGTCGAAGAGCGCGTCGGTGTCCAGGCCGACGTAGGGCACCGGGCCCATCGCGTTGGAGACGAGGACCGTCCGCACGCCCGCGGCGCGCAGCGCGAGCACCGCGGCGAGCACCGCCTCGTCGGGCCGCAGCGCCGCGGTCAGGCCGGCGATGAGCCCCTCGGCCGGCACGTCGGGCCCGAGCAGCGGCGCGAGGTCGCGCTCGAACGCCTCCGTGGTGCGCGCGCCGGTCTCGACCTCGACGAGGAGCCTCGCCGCCGCCGGGTCCTCGCCGGTCAGCAGGTCGACGAACCGCGTGGGCGGCAGCCCCTGGCGCTCGCAGAAGGCCCCGAAGGCGTCGAAGACGCTCGTCGTCAGGACGCCGCCGAAGTCGATGAGGAGCACGTCGCGGGCCATCGGCCTCTCCGTGGTGTCGGGGATGGGCAGGCGGGACCGCGGCCGCGGCGCGCCTCTCGCATCGGAGCCTCGCAATGGCCGGCGCCGCGCCGGCGGCGGCGCGGGAGGCGCGGTGGAGGATCCTCCAAGTCCCGCCCTGCCCGCGCGCCCCCGGACGCCCGGTCCTCGGCGAGACTCGGCGCACGAGCATGAGCGCTGCGCCGAGCACCGAGCACCCCGTCGTCCCCGCGTCGCTGGCCACGTGGCTGAGCGACGCCCTGGGCGACCCCGGACCGTTCGCCCTGGAGCGCCTCAGCGGCGGCAACTCGAACGAGACGCTGTTGCTGACGAGCGACCGCGGACGCTGGATCATGCGGCGTCCGCCCCAGGCCGCGATCGCCCCGTCGGCCCACAACATGGAGCGCGAGCACCGGATGCTCGTCGCGCTCGCGGGAACCGGCGTCCCGGCCCCGGCGCCGGCCGCCGTCTGCGCCGACCACGACGTCCCCGGCGCGCCGTTCCTCGTCATGGAGGCCGTCGACGGCCACTCGCTCACCACCGAGCTGCCGCCGGGCTACGCGCCGGACGCGGCCACCGCCAGCCGGATCGGCGAGGCGACGATCGACGCGCTCGCCGCCCTGCACTCCGTCGACTGGCGGGCCCGCGGCCTCGAGGGGTTCGGCCGGCCGGACGGCTTCCTCGACCGCCAGGTGCCCCGCTGGTCCACGCAGCTGGAGCGCTACCGCCACCGCGAGCTGCCGCACTTCGACGAGCTCGCGACGTGGCTGTCCGAGCACCTGCCGCCGGCCGGCGAGCCCGGCATCCTGCACGGCGACTTCCACCTCGACAACGTCCTGCTGACGCCGGCGCCGGAGATCCGCGCGGCGGCGATCATCGACTGGGAGATGGCGACGATCGGCGACCCGCTGCTGGACCTCGGGCTGTTCCTCGCCTTCTGGGGACCGGACCGGCCCGACCGCCCGGCGCTCGCGAAGGTCCAGGCCGTCACGCGCGTGCCGGGCGTCGTCTCCCGCCGGGCGCTCGCCGAGCGCTACGCCGCCCGCAGCGGCCGCTCGGTCGAGCACCTCGACTGGTACCTCGCGTTCGGCTTCTGGAAGCTCGCGGCGATCATCGAGGGCGCCTACGCCCAGTACGTCGACGGCCGGCTGACCTCGGACTACGCCGCCGGCCTCGAGCACGACGTGCCCGCGCTGCTGCGCGAGGCCGCCGCCTTCGCCCGGATCGCCTGACCGGCGCCGGGCCACCCGTCCAACGACCGAACGGAGCAGCGACGATGACCCACGACCTCGAGGGCAAGGTCGCCCTCGTCACCGGCGGCAGCCGCGGCCTGGGCCGCGAGACCGTCCTGGCCTTCGCCCACGCCGGCGCCGACGTCGTCATCGCCAGCCGCGACGGCGACAGCTGCGCCGCCCTCGCCGAGGTCGTGCGCGAGGAGACCGGCCGCCGGGCGCTGCCGGTCGCCACCCACGTCGGTCGCTGGGCCGACCTCGACGCGCTCGTCGACGCCGCCTACGGCGAGCTCGGTCGGGTCGACGTGCTCGTGAACAACGCCGGCATGTCGCCGCTCTACGACGACGTGGCCGACGTCTCCGAGGCGCTCTGGCACAAGGTCATCGACGTGAACCTCACCGGGCCGTTCCGCCTGACGGCGGCGCTCGGGCGGCGGATGGCGCAGGGCGA
>JALRCL010000667.1 GCA_023268575.1 Patulibacter sp. | reverse complement strand
AGGCCGCGCAGCGGCTGGCGCGGCGCGGCACCGGGCCGCTGGCCCGCGACGGCCTCCTGCGCCCGGGCGTCCCCGGACCGCTGCACGCGTGGACCCGGGCGCGCGACCTGCGCGCGCCCGCGCGCCAGAGCTTCCGCGACTGGTGGCGCAGCCGATGAGCACCGCGCGCGAGGAGATCCTGCGGGCCGTGCGTCAGGCGACGCGCGACGTCCCGGGCGACGAGCGGCCGACCGCGTCGCCGGCGCCGCCCCGCCCGGCACCGCCCGGTCCGGAGCGCGCCGAGCGCTTCGCCGCGCGCGTGGCCGACTACCGCGCGACGGTGACGCCGGTCCGCGGCGACGGGGTCGCGGAGGCGATCGGCGCGCGCCTCGCCGCCCACGCCGCGCGGCGGGTCGTCGTGCCGCCGGGGCTGCCCGAGGCGTGGGTGGCGGCGGTGCCGGTCCCGCGGGTCGACGAGCCGCCGCTCTCCCACGAGGCGCTCGCGGCGGCCGACGGCGTCCTCACCGGCTGCCGGCTCGCGGTCGCCGAGACGGGCACGATCGTGCTCGACGGCGAGGCCGGCCAGGGCCGCCGCGCGCTGACCCTCCTCCCGGACCTGCACCTCTGCGTCGTGCTCGCGGGGCAGGTCCACGACGACGTGGAGGACGCCCTCGCGGCGCTCGCCTCCCGGCCCGGGCGGCCGATGACCTGGATCAGCGGGCCCTCGGCGACCTCCGACATCGAGCTCCAGCGGGTCGAGGGCGTCCACGGCCCGCGGCGGCTCGAGGTGCTCCTCGTCCTGGACGACCCGCCGCCCGCGGCGTGAGGGTCGCGCCGGAGCCGGGTCCGGCTCAGGGCGCCGGCGTCGCCACGAGGACCCGCTCCAGGCGGATCGCGGCCTGGAGCTCCGCTTGCCGAGCGCGCACCGGCCGGCCGAGGCGCTCCTCGATCCCGTGCAGCCGATACGCGACCGTGCGGTCGTTCACGCCGAGCGCCGCGGCGGCGGCCGACGCGTTGAAGCCGCAGGCGAAGTACGCGGAGAGCGTCTCCCGGAGCTTCGCGCCGTCTCGGCCGTCGCCGAGCGGCCCGAGCTCGGCGGCCACGAACGCCCGTGCGCCCTCGACGTAGGCGAGCAGCACCGATTCGAGCGCGACGTCGTCGAAGCGCGTCACGGCGTCGCCCGTCGCCGCGCCGATCCGGTGGGCACTGCGCGCCTCGCGGTGGCTGCGACGGAAGCCGTCGGGTCCGGTGCCCGGACGCCCGAGCGCCAGGCCGCCCTCCCACCCGCCGAGGCCGTCGCGCAGACCGCGCTCCTCGCCGGCGGCGACCCCGCCGAGCCAGCCCCAGCACGTCTGCTCGCCGACGCTGACGGCGAGGCACTGCGCGCCGATCGCCTCCGCGATCCGGGCGATCTCGGCCTCGGCGCCGGGGCCCCACGCGACGACGGCGCGGTGGATCGCCGCGAGGTCGTAGCCGAGGGCGCCCGCGTCGACGTCGCTGCCGTCCAGCAGGTCGCGCACGAGCTGCACCCGTCGCTGCTCGCGGCTGCGCAGCAGGCGCTCGCGCTCGCGGGTGTACTCGTCGACGACGAACGGGATCACCGCGTCGACGTAGGCGAACATCCGCTGCGTGCAGCGCCGCAGGAGCGCGCTGCGCGTCGACGGACCGACGTCCTCCAGGCCGTCGACGGCGTCCTGGAGCGCCTCCCACGCCACCGCCTCGCCGATCCGGTAGGTCCGGAGGCCCGCGATCAACGGCATCCCGACCCGGGCACCGATCCGGGCCTCCTCGATCGCGTCGGGCGGCGGGCCGTAGGGCAGCGGATCGCCGTCGCGGACGGCGTGCGCCAGGGCCGCGTGCAGGTTGCCGTGGCAGCTGCGGCGCATCGCCGCGGACATCTCCGGGTCGGTGCCCACGCCCGAGTCGGGGACGTCGGCGGCGAACCGCGAGAGCATCCGGGACACGAGCTCCTGCTCGCGGGCGCGGATCGCGTCGGCGACGCGCTCGACGAGGTGCTGCTGGGTCGGGGCGACCACCGCCGTCGAACCTAGCCGCGGATCGCGGGATCCGCCACCCCGCGCATGGCAGCGGCGACCGACGCCCCCGCCGGGCCGAGCGCGTCGAGCGGTCCGTCGGCGACCGGCGGCGAGGAACCGCAGGGACGCTCGCCGACGTCGAGCGTCCGTGCTCGTTCTTCGCCGACCGTCGAGGGGTCCGCGGCGGCCGTTCGGCGATCTTCGTCGAACGGCGCCTCCGCGATCGGCGAACGTCGTGGAGCGCGCGGCGCGCCCCGCGCACGAGCCTGGCGGCATGCGCAGCACCCACACCGATGTCGTCGTCGTCGGCGCGGGGCTCTCGGGCCTCGCCGCGGCCCGGTCCCTCGTCGCGGCCGGCGCCTCCGTCGTCGTCCTCGAGGCACGCGACCGCGTCGGCGGGCGGCTGCTGAACCACGAGCTCGACGGGGGTGGGATCGTCGAGCTCGGCGGCCAGTGGGTCGGTCCGACGCAGCACCGGGTGAACGCCGTGATCGACGAGCTCGGGCTGGAGCGGTTCCCGACCTACGACGAGGGCGACAACCAGTTCGAGCACCGCGGGCGGCGCTCCCGCTACCGGGGCGCGATCCCGCGGGTGAACCCGCTGGCGCTCGCGGACGTCGCCCAGGCGCAGGCCCGGCTGGACCGGATGGCGCGGCAGGTGCCCCTGGACGCGCCGTGGCGCGCGCCGAAGGCGGAGCGCTGGGACGCCCAGACCCTCGCGACGTGGATCGCGCGCAACACGGCCACGTCCCTGGCGCGGGAGTTCTTCACGCTCATGTGCGAGGCGGTCTTCTCGGCGGAGCCGGCCGAGCTCTCGCTCCTGCACGTCCTCTTCTACCTCCACTCCGGCGGCGGGTTCGACGCGCTGATCGAGACGGACGGGGGCGCCCAGCAGGACCGGATCGTCGGTGGCTCGCAGCGGATCGCGCAGCGGCTGGCGCAGGAGCTCGGCGACCGCGTCCTGCTCGACGCACCGGTGCGCCGGATCGCACAGGACGCCGACGGGGTGCTCGTCGAGGCCGACGGCGTCCAGGTCCGGGCGGAGCGGGCGATCGTCGCGGTGCCGCCCACGATCGCCGGCCGGATCGCCTACGAGCCGCCGCTGCCCGGCTGGCGCGACCAGTTCACGCAGCGGATGGCGATGGGCTCGGTCATCAAGTGCATGGCCGTCTACGACGAGCCGTTCTGGCGCGCCGAGGGCCTCTCGGGACAGGTGACGAGCACCGAGGGGCCGGTGAAGGTCGTCTTCGACAACACGCCGTCGACCGGCGGCGTCGGGGTCCTCATCGGCTTCCTCGAGGGCGCGCACGCCCGAGCGCTCGGGGCGGTCTCGGCCGACGAGCGGCGCGCCGCGGTCGTCGGCTGCTTCGCCCGGTACTTCGGTTCGCGTGCGGCCGATCCGAGCGAGTACGTCGAGCGGGCCTGGGCCGAGGAGCGCTGGAGCGGCGGCGGCTACGCCGGGACGCTGCCGCCCGGCGTCCTGACGTCGATCGGCTTCGCGTTGCGCCGACCGTGCGGCGCGATCCACTGGGCGGGCACCGAGACCGC
>JALRCL010000664.1 GCA_023268575.1 Patulibacter sp. | reverse complement strand
GGGCCACCGCGCGATCGACCTCGTCCCCCGAGAGCGCCCGGTTCCAGGCCACCGCCGACAGGGGCCGCAGGAAGACGACCGGATCGTCGGGTCGGGCGAGGAGGGCGGCGGACTGCACGAGCGGGAACGCCGCCAGCGCGACGAGCAGGGCGCGGGTGCCGCGCGCCGGCCACGCCCGCCACGCGAGCGCGAGGCCGAGGAGGGCGAGCGGCAGGAGCGCCACCTCGACCGGGACGACGACGTTCAGCGCCGTGCCGTCCTTGAGCATCGTGCCGGTCGTTAGGAGCATCGCGACGGCGAGCGCCGCGCTCGCGCGCAGCTGCGCCGGGTCCCGGCGCAGGAGCGTGGCGGCGGGCTCGTCGGCGCCGCCTCGGCGCGCGCGCCACCAGAGGAGCGCGAGCGCCGCCACGCCGGCGAGCGGCCCCGCGAGGTTCCACCCCGCCTGGACGAGGACCTCGGCCAGGTAGCGCAGGGAGCGGGTCGCGCTGTCGCTCTGCGCGACGATCGCGTCGTCCCAGAGGCCGCCGCCGAAGAGCGCCGTCCAGAGCGCCGCCTGCAGGACGAGCGCGGCGGCCAGCCACGCCGCCAGCCTCCGGCGCTCGACGGCCACGAGCGTCAGCGCGATCGCCGGCAGCAGGAAGGTCACCTTCGTGAACACCGCGAGCGACAGCAGCAGCGCCGCCCACGGCGTCCCGCCGCGACGCGCCACGAGCAGCGACGCGCCCAGCAGCAGCGGCAATCCGACCGTCTCGGGCGTCAGGGCCCCGTGCTCGTGCACCGCCCAGGGCAGCAGGAGCGCCAGCGCCGGTGCCGCCACGATCGATCCGCGGGGCGCGCCGAGCCGGCGCAGGGCGACGGCGGCCAGGATCCCGCCGCCGAGCTGGAAGCCGGCGACCGCGAGCCGCAGCCACTCGATCGTGTCCGACACGGCGAGGAGGCCGGCCCCGACGACGAACAGCACCGGGGGCTGCGCCGCGACGACGTGGCCGTAGACCGGCTGCCCGTCGAGCAGCAGTCGCGCCGTCAGGGCGTAGACGCCCTCGCTGAAGTTCCAGTGCGCCCCGTCCTGCAGGAGGTGCACCACGACGAGCGCGACGAGCCCGAGCAGCGCCCCCGCGACGAGCGGCGGGAGACGGGCCGGCCGGAGCACGGGGAGCAGCCTAGCCCGCGGGGCGGGCGGCGCCCTGCGCCGCCTCGCGCTCGGCCGCACCCGGCGCGGTCCACGCCGTCCAGGCCCCGCGGACCATCTGCTCGAGGTCGCGGCCCGGCTTCCAGCCGAAGTCCCGCTCGATCCGCGTCGCGTCCCCGACGACGCGCGCCGGATCGCCGGGCCGCCGCTCGACCACGTCGTAGCCGAGGTCCTCGCGCTCGACCACCGCGAGGATCGTCTCCACGATGCCGCGCACCGACACGCCCTCGCCGCGACCGACGTTGTAGGCCGGCGCGAGCTCGCGGCCCTCCTCGAGCAGCAGCGCCGCGCGGACGTGCGCCTCGGCGAGATCGACGACGTCGACGTAGTCGCGGATGCAGGACCCGTCGTCGGTCGGGTAGTCCCCGCCGAAGACCTTCGGCCGGCGGTCCGCCGACAGCGCCCGGAACACGAGCGGGAAGAGGTTGTACGGCGAGTGGTCGACGAGCGAGACGCCGTCGGCGGTCGCCGGCCCGGAGCCGACGACGTTGAAGTACCGCAGCGACGTGTGACGCAGCGACGGCCGCGCACGCGCCTGGTCGCGGATGAGCCACTCGCCGATGAGCTTCGACTCGCCGTACGGGCTCTCCGGGCGCTGCGCGCCGTCCTCGTCGACGATCTCGCCGTCGATCGTGCCGTAGGTCGCCGAGCTCGACGAGAACACGAGCCGGTCGATCGCGCGCTGGGCGAGCGCGTCGAGCAGGACGCGCGTGCCCTCGACGTTCGCGCGGTAGAAGTCGAGCGGCACGTACACCGACTCGCCGGCGTACTTCAGCCCCGCGAGGTGCACGACGCCCTCGACCGGTTGCGCGTCGAGCGCCGCGGCGACCGCGGCGGGGTCCTCGACGCGGCCCTCGTGGAGGGTGACGCCCTCGGGGACGAACTCCCGGAACCCCGACGACAGGTCGTCGAGCACGACGACCTCCCGCCCCTGGGCCAGGAACGCCTGCACGATGTGCGAGCCGATGTAGCCCGCCCCGCCGGTCAAGAGCCACGCCATGCGACGGCAGTGTAAGGCGCCGCGGCCGCCGCTCCTGGGAACGCGCTGGGAGCTCGCCGGGGAGCAGGTGCCCGCCGGCTCCCGCCGAGCTCGCGGCCGCGAGAGCCGCGCAGGAGCCCGCGTCGGGGAGGGATCAGTCCCGCGTGGCGGCGCCGTAGGCCGCCGCGAGCCGCGCGGCGACCGTGGACGGGTCCGTGAGCCGCGCGGCCGCGGCGCGCTGACGCGCTCCGACGGCGACGTCGCCGGCCACGCGCAGCCAGGCGTCGGCCAGCGCCCTGGGGTCGCCGGGCGCGACCCGCGCGTCGTCCGGGACGAGCTCGCGCAGCGCCCCGACGTCGCTGGCGACCACCGGCAGGCCGCGGAGCATCGACTCGGCGGCGGCGAGGCCGAACGTCTCGTGCGCCAGCGACGGGACGAGCTCGAGGGCCGCGCCAGCCCGCAGCCGGTCGAGCTCCGGACGCGGCAGGCGGCCGACGAACCGCACGCCGGGCAGGTCCGCGGCGGCGGCGCGCAGCACCTCCTCCTGCGGTCCGGCGTTGGCCACGACGAGCGGGCGGCCGGTGATCCGCGCCGCCGCGATCGCGACGTCGGTGCCCTTCTCCGGAGCCAGGCGCCCGGCGACGATCGCGGCGCCCGCGGGGTCGGGGACGATCGGCGCGCCGGGCACGACGGGGTGCGGCACGACCCGCCAGCGGCCGTCGACGGGGATCCCGAGCGCGCGCAGGCGCTCGCGCGCGGCGACGCTCGGGACGACGATCGCGTCCGCGGCGGCCAGCAGCGCGCGCTGCTGGCGCACGAGGCCGCCCGCGTACGCGAGCGCCTCGGCCCGCCCGCCGCGACAGGCGTGACGCACCCCCGGCCGGACGTCGCGCCCGTGGCAGGACGTGCAGTCGCGGCCGTCGCGCACGCTGGTCCCGATCGCGCACACGAGGCGGTAGTTGTGCAGCTGCAGCACCACGCGCGCGCCGGCGCCGCGCGCCGCGCGCAGCGCCCGGACGCCGAACGTCGGGTGCAGGTTGTGCGCGTGGACGATCCGGGCGCCGGTCCGCCGGACGGCCGCAGCCACCTCGTCGGGGTCCAGGCCGCCGCGCAGGAGGCCCAGCGCAGCGCGCGACGCGGGGACGGCGGAAGAGTCGCGCTCCAGCAGCGCCGTGGCCTCGCCGAGCCGCTCCTCGGTCAGCGCGCGCAGCGCCGCGACGGCCGCCTCCTCGCCGCCGAGCGTCCGGTAGCGGTGGTGCAGGTGGAGGATCACCGGCGGTAGAGCGACGAGATCAGCTGGTCCTTGCGGGGGCCGACGACGCGCCAGCGCGCGCGGAACGCATCGCGGCCGAGGACCGCGTAGCTGCCGGCGTAGTGGTCGTCGCGGCACGGGTGGTCGACCGCGCAGCCGCCGTCGCGGAGGTCCAGCGGGTGGAACGGCCGGCCGTCCTCGAACCGCACCTCCCAGCGCCCCGCCCCGTGCGCGGTCGGCGGCGTCGACGGGTCCGTCCCGCCGGTCTCGCCGGCCTCCGGGGCGGTGCCGGCCGGCACGATCCACAACCGTCGCGTCGCGGCCGTCTCCAGGTCGCCGATCCGGAGCGTGCCGCGCTCGAGCCACTCCAGCCGCTCGTCGCGGGCGCGGAACGTCGCGGTCCCGCGGAGCGTGCCCCGCCGACCACCGAGGCGGTCGTCGATCTCGCGCTCGATCGTCCACCCGCCGAGCAGGAAGGCGGGCAGGTCGGGAACCGCGAGCAGGCCGTGGGCGGCGTCCATGGCGCCGTCCAGGCTACGCCGCCGCGCCGCGGGCCCCGGCACGCGTGGCGGATCCGCCTCGCCCGTCGAGGACGATCCGCCACGCGGCGGCGCGGCGGTCCGCTCCGGGGCGCCCATCGCCGTCAGATCCGTCGCGTGACGTTGCGGAAGAGCCAGTCGCACGCCGCGCCCCGCACCGGCGGGACGTGCTTCGCGCGGAACCGCGCCAGCGACGCGTCGAGATGCTCGTCCCGGCGGGCCACGACGCCCCCGACGTGCCCGGCCGCCACGGTCGGGTCGTAGACGATCCGCCCCCCGCGCTCGCGCAGCCGCAGGCAGAGGTCCTCCTCCTCCTTGTAGAGGAAGAACCCTTCGTCGAAGCCTCCGACCGCGTCGAAGGCCGAGCGTCGCAGGAGGAGGAACGCGCCGGAGACCCACGCGACCCGGGCAGGGCGCGTCCGGGTCCGCCAGTGGCTGTGGCCCGCCCCGCGGGCGACGGCGGCGCGCAGACCGCGCAGCTCGCCGTGGTCCCACCGCTGCGGTGCGCCGTCCTCGGTCCGCAGCAGCGGTCCGACGGCCGCCACGCGCGGGTCGACGCCGTGGCGCAGCAGCGTGCGCAGGACGCCCGGTCGCGGGATCGTGACGTCGGGGTTCACGCAGCAGAGCCACGGCGAGCGGGCCGCGGCCGCCAGCCGGTTGTGCCCGCCGCCGAAGCCGAGGTTCCGCTCGCCGACGAGCAGCTCGACGCGGTCGCCGCGGGCGGCCACGAGGTCGTCGAGGTCGTCGCCGGAGCCGTTCTCCAACACGAGGACCCGGTGCGGCACCCCGGCGTCGGCGAGGTCGGCCAGGACGCCGTCCAGGCACGAGCCCAGGACGTCCCGCGTCCGGAAGTTCACGATCTGGACGACGAGCTCGGGATCCATCGGGTCAGCGGGAGCGCCGCCGGTCACCGGTGGTCCAGGACGGAGGCCACGCGACGCCGTAGAGTCCGGCGCGTTGCAGCCTACCCCGCCCGAGCGTCGATCCCCCCTCACCGAGGGCGCCGGCCCGAAGGTCTGCGTCGTCGCGGAGTTCTATCCGCGGGCCGACGACCCGGTCCTGGGCATCTGGGCGCACCGCCAGGCGGTGGCCGCCCGCGACGCCGGCGCCGACGTCCAGGTGCTCGTCCTCTACCGGCCCGTCCCACCGCGGGCCACGCGCCTGCGCGACGTCCCGCGCACCCTGCGCACGATGCTCGCGCAGCCGGCGGAGGCGGAGCTCGACGGGATCCCGGTGCGGTACGTGCGGTTCCTCGCGCCGCCGCGCGACCGCAGCTACGGCCGCTGGGGCGCGTCGGCCGCCCGGCCGCTGGCGCGCGCCCTGCGGCGGCTGCGGCGGCGCTTCCCGTACGAGATCGTCCACGCCCACAACGCGGTCCCGGCCGGTGACGCCCTGCGGCGCGCGGAGGGACGGCGCGGCGTCCCCCGCGTGCCGCTGGCCGTCTCCGTCCACGGCGGCGACGTCCTCTACACCGCGCGGCGCTCGGACGAGGGCGAGCGGGCCGTGCGGGCGACGTTCGCGCGCGCCGACCTCGTCCTGGCCAACAGCGCCGGCACCGCCGAGCGCTGCTCGGCCCTCGGCGCCCAGCGCACCCGGGTGGTGCGCCTGGGCACCGACCTGCCGGACGCCGACGCGCTGGACGCGTGGCGCGAGGGGCGCTCGTGGGAGCCACCGGCCGCCTCGACCGACCGCCGCGCCCCGGCCCGGGCCCCCGGCCGCTGGGGCAGCGGACCGCTGCGCGCCACGACGATCGCCGCCGCCGCGCCGGAGCCGGTGCTCGTGACCGTCGCCCACCTCGTCGCGCGCAAGCGTCACGCCGACGTCATCCGCGCGCTCGCCTGGCTCGGCGACCGGCACCCCGGCGTCCGCTACCGGATCATCGGCGACGGCCCCGAGCGCGAGCGGCTCGCGGCGCTGGCCACCGAGCTCGACATCGACGACCGCGTGGAGCTCGTCGGCCAGCTGCCCCACGACGAGGCCCTCGCGGTCGCGCGCCGCGCCGACGTCTTCGTCATGCCGTCCGTCGACGAGGCCTTCGGCGTGGCGTACGTCGAGGCGATGGCCGCCGGGATGCCGGCGGTCGCGGCCCTCGGCGAGCCCGGCCCGCAGGAGATCGCCGCGGCCGGCGACGGGCTCGTGCTCGTGCCGCCGGGCGACGTCGCGGCCCTCGCCGAGGCCCTCGACGCGCTGCTCGCCGACCCCGCCCACCGGCGGGCGCTCGGGGCGCAGGCCCAGCGGACCGTCGCCGAGAGCTTCACGTGGGAGCGCTGCGGGCGCCAGACCGCCCGGATCTACCGGGAGCTCGCGGAGCGCGCCGCCGCCGATCGAGGATGATGCGCGGCGTGGGTACGCGCCCGATCCTCATCGTCACCCCGCGGATCCCCGCCGAGCGCGTCGGCGCGCTGCAGGCCCTCGCCGAGCGCGCGCCCGTCGAGGTCGCGACGTTCGGCGGCCGCGAGCACCACTTCACCGGGACCGCGCCGGACGCGGGCGTCCCGGAGCACCGCGTCCCCGAGCACCGCATCGCCCGGGTCGTGCGGCGCGGGGACTGGCGCGCGGTCGTCGTCGGGACCGCGGGCCGGATCGCGTTGCCGTCCGCCTGGCGGGCGACGCGGCGCGCGCGCCGGCCGTTCGTGCTCTGGAGCGCGCTGTGGCACGAGCCCGGCACGCCGGCGTTCCTCCTCGCCCGGCCGTTGCTGCGGCGGATCGTGCGCGACGCCGACGCGGTGGCGGCCTACGGCTCGCACGTCGCCGCGCACGTCTCGGGGCTCGGCGCCCGCCGCGTGCTCGTCGCCCCGCAGGCCGTCGACCCCGCCACCTGGGTCGTGCCCGCGCCGGCGCCGCGCGCAGCCGACGACCCGTTCCGGGTCCTCTACGTCGGCCGCGACGCGCCGGGCAAGGGCGTCGAGAGCCTGCTCGTCGCCTGGCGCCAGGCGAAGCTCCACGAGGCGATCGGGGCCGAGCTCGTCCTGCTCGGGCCGCAGCCGGCGGCCGACGCCGGGCTGCCGGGAGCGCGCGCGCTCGGATCCGTGCCGCCGGAGGAGGTCCGCGGGTGGCTCGACCGCAGCGACGTCCTCTGCGTGCCATCGGAGCGGACGCCGGGGTTCGTCGAGCCGTGGGGCCTCGTCTGCAACGAGGCGATGCACCGGGGCGTGCCGGTGCTCGCCACCGACGCGGTCGGCGCGGCCGCCGGCGGCCTCGTGCGGGACGGGCGCAACGGGCGGATCGTCCCGGCCGGCCAGCCGATCGAGCTGGCCCGCGCGCTGACCGCGCTGGCCGTCGACCCGCCCGCCGCCCGCGCGCTCGGCGCGGCCGGACGGCGCGACGTCGGGGCGTTCTCCTTCGCCGCCTGGGCGTCCGGGATGCTCGCCGCCGTCGAGGCGGCCGAAGCGCGCTGAGCGGCCGCGCGCGTACGGCGTCCCTGGGCGTGCGCCTGCGCAACTTCCCGGTCCGGCGGCGGTTGCTAGCGTTGACGGCCAACGTTCGTCGCCGCCGAGCTCCCCAGGTCACCCGCTCGGCCTCCGCGACGATCGTCCGGCTGCTCGCGAACCCGACACGAACGCGAACTC